>CAKQTF010000032.1 GCA_934276695.1 uncultured Spirochaetales bacterium | reverse complement strand
TCTGCGCTTGAGATGATCGGAATCAATGCAGGACCATGCAAGTCGCCGGTGATGGACCTGACTCAGGATGAGAAGGCAGAGCTCAGGAAAGTCCTCGAAGGGATGAATCTTATTAAATAGGAGGGGTGTCTGATATGGATAATATAGCAAAGGCATATGAGCTTTTAAGAGAATGGAAAGGCGATGATTACATCCATGGGATCGGATGCCTTGATAAGGTAGGCGCTGTTGCTGCCTCTTTCGGTAAAAGTGCTCTTGTTGTCTCAAACAGTGCTCATATGAAGCCGATAGAGGACAGAGTTTTAAGATATCTTCAGGAGGCAGGAGTTAGTCCTGCCGGAGGAAAGACAGCACCGGGTGTTAAGCCGAATGCTCCTAGAGAGGATGTCTATAGGCTGGCGACATATGTACTTCAGCATAAGCCTGATTCCATTGTCGTAATAGGCGGAGGATCTGCAATCGATGCATGCAAGGCTGCTTCGATGCTTGCAGCCCTTGGCGGTGCAGTGACACCTGAGATTGACTATTATTTCGGTACAGGCAAGGTCTCTGAGGCAATTAAGAGGACAGGGCTGAAGATGACTCCTCTGATTGCAGTCGAGACTTCTGCATCCTCAGGCTCTCATCTTACTAAGTATTCAAATATAACAGATCCTGTTGCAGGCCAGAAAAAGCTTATTGTTGATGATGCGATAGTGCCGGCAAAGGCTGTATTCGATTACAGCACGACCTGTTCAATGCCTGCAGGTGTGACGATAGACGGAGCTCTTGATGCCATTGCCCATGTTTTTGAGGTCTTCTGCGGGGCAAAGCCTGAAGCCTACGATAAGGCTGAGGAGATTGCCTCTGCTGCAATCTCGCTTGTTGTGGAATATGCGGGAGAGGCTATAAGGGACCCCGGCAGCATGAAGGCCAGGGAAGCAATAGGACTCGCAACAGACCTCGGAGGATATGCGATCATGATCGGTGGCACAAGCGGGCCTCATCTCACATCATTCTCTCTTGTTGATGCTGTCGGGCATGGAACAGCATGCGGGCTGATGAATCCTTATTACTGGATGTTCTACAGCAGGGCAATACAGCCACAGCTCAGGATGATAGGGAATATCTTCAGGCGATATGGATACACAGATAAGGACATAGACAGCCTCTCAGGAAGAGATCTTGCTGCAGCAGCTGCTGAGGCTATGATATCATTTGAGAAGTCGATAGGTGCTCCATATAAGCTGGAGGATATCCCTGGGTTCAGGAAGGATGTCCATATTGCAAGAGCAATAAAGGCAGCCAAGGATCCTGATCTTAGGATGAAGCTCCAGAATATGCCGGTCCCAATGACTGCAGATGATGTTGATGAGTATATGAGGCCGATCCTGGAAGGCGCAGCATCAGGATGCTTATCAATGATAAGGGAAATGAAGTAAGTGATTAAGGTCAGTAACCCATTCGGATCTCAGTATTCGCCCCTGGAGCTCCCTGACAATGCATTCGTTGCATCAATGAGGGCTCCGGAGCCTATTTCAGATCCTGAAGCAGCGATAAATGAAGCTCTCAGAAGCCCGGTCGGATCGGAGCCTCTTTCGGATATAGCACGGCGCAGGATCCAGATGAATCCGGACTCAACGGCTGTTATTGTCATCTCTGATAACACAAGACCTGTTCCATATAAAGGAAGAAGCGGTATTCTGATGCCTGTTGTCGATGTCCTCATGAGAGAAGGCTATAAGCCTAGCTCAATAACAGTGCTTATTGCAACAGGGATGCATCGCCCGATGACTGATTCAGAGATCAGGAATATGCTTGATGAGCGCATATTCTCTCTTGGGATAAAGGTGCTGAATCATCAGCCGAAGAATCCTGAGCGCCTGAGATTCATGGGGACTACTGCACGTGGTACGAAGGCAATGATAGACACAGTCTATGCCGATGCTGACCTGAAGATACTCACTGGGCTTGTTGAAAGCCACTTCATGGCAGGTGCATCAGGAGGCCGGAAATCCATATGCCCAGGAGTCATCGGAGAGGAGTCTACATATGTATTCCATGGCCCGGAGCTGATGGATGCTGAAAAGTCGTCTGATCTTATAATTGATGGCAATCCAGTGCATGAGGAGTCTCTTGCAGTAGCCCATCTTGCTGGCGCTGATTTCATTGTTAATGTCACTCTTGACCATTCATTCCGGATTACCGGTGTGTTTGCCGGGGATCTTGAGATGGCTCATCTGAAGGCTGTCAGCAGGCTCAGGGAGAGCGTCGCTGTTCCTGTTCCATACGAGGCTGATATCGTGATAACCCATGGCGGCTTTGTCGGGATCAATCATTATCAGTGTGCAAAGTGCGCAGTTGCCAGTCTTGGGGCACTTAAGAAGGGCGGCTACCTGATAAGCATCGCAGATCTGACAGACTCTGGGCATAAGATAGGCTCTGTGAATTACCGTGTGACTTCTGCGCTTCTGCGCCTGCTTGGCAGTGATGGGTTCTCGCATCTGATCAAGAGCCCTGACTGGACATTCCTCCTTGAGCAGTGGCAGGTCCAGCAATGGGCAAAGGTATTCAGGAAGACAGCGCAGGACAGGTTCTATTTCTATGCACCCCAGGCAGAGGAGAGCTGGTTTGATGTGATTCCTGGCGTGAATGCCGGTAAGCTCTTAGCACCAGATACCAGCACTGCAGACTCAATGTCAGATGCTATAAAGGCATCACTTGAGGATATATGTCGTAGATGCGGAAGGAGGATTGAGGATATGAGGATCATCTATCTGTCTGATGGCCCTTATGGAATCCCGTTCTGTGCAGTGTAAGGTTCCACCTATGAAGTTTCAGGCTGGCTCATCAGGGCCAGCTTTTTTATTTGAAAAAAACATAAGAAAAAGTTGACATCTGATTTGTCTGGTGTATCCTATTGATGTAAACATATTTTGTATACAAAAAATGAAGACGAAAAATAGAGACAAAGGAGACTTTTTAGAAGAGGAAAAGATGGTATAATCTTAGGAATAATCAGGGGGAAGAGAAGACAATGGGCAGAGAAGAGAACAGGAACCTAGTTGAAACAGCATATAATATGATTCTTGACAGGATAATAAAGTTCTCACTGTCTCCGGGATCTTCCATATCTGATTATTCACTATCAAAGGAACTCGGGATAAGCAGGACTCCGATAAGAGAGGCACTGCTGCGCTTGGTCGATGATGGGCTTCTTGAACGCATGCCGCATAATTTCAGGGTCACTGATATAACAGTGGATGAGATAAAGGATCTCTACGATGCCAGGAATGGGCTTGAGATATCGATGCTGAGGCTATCAATAGAGAAAGGCGTTTCCGGCGATAAGCTGGCTTTGATGCGCAGCCTTAATGAATCACTGGAGAAGTGCGTAGAGGAAGGCGATATAATAAGATCCCTTGAATATGATGCGAGGATACACAGATACCTTGCAGAGCAGTCAGGGAATTCAAGGCTTCTCTCATTCTATGACAGGATCTCAAAGCAGACACAGCGCATGAGCGTGTTCTCGATTGCTCAGAGCAAGCAGCAGGCGAACAATGAGCATGAGGAGATTTTCAGGGCTATTGAGATGGGAGATGCAGAGGCTGCGGCAAAAGCGCTTTCCGATAATATCCTGAGAGCCAGGGACCAGCATATCCATGTTCTTGAGAATGGGATGAGAGAAGGCTGGATCGGCATAGCAAAGTTCGTTTATAGGCCAAGTTCCATCAATATCTGATTCCTCTTCTGATACTGTCTCCGCTTTCTTGAAGGTGGAGGATGTATGAAAAAAGCAGGTGTCGCAGGCTCTGTCTGCCTTGATATCAATCCTGTTTTCAGAGCTGGACAGCCTGTATGGCTGGAAGAGGGCAAGCAGACAGATCTGGATGATATGCGCATTACCCTAGGTGGCTGTGTAGGCAATACAGGGCTTGCTCTGTACCGTCTTGGGCTTCCTGTGAAGGTCTTCTGCAAAGTCGGCAATGACAGCCTTGGCTCATTTGTCAATGAGATGCTCAGGAACAGCGGAATCGAGGCTGTTGTTGAGCGTTCGGATGAGAAGAGCTCCGCATCAGTCATAATATCGCCTCCAGGCAAAGACCGCATGATCCTTCATAAGAGCGGTGCATCTCAGACAATAACAGAGAATGACATACCTGATGATTTCTTCAGCGGTATGAGCCTTTTCCACTTCGGATATCCGCCGAAGATGAAGAGGCTGTGGGCAGATAATGGGACTGGTATGGCTAAGCTGCTTGAGCGTGTCCATGCCAATGGCGTTGCGACTTCTGTTGATATGTGCATGCCGAATGCCGGTGACAGCGCTGATTCTCTCACTTCATTCCTCCGCCATACTGATATTTTCCTTCCAAGCTATGAGGAGATGCTGAGGCTTCTGAGACCCGATGAGTATGAGAGAGTGAACAGGATTGCTGCTGGCAATAACCTTATTGAATACATTGATGAGAGAACGATAGCAGAGATAGCGGAATGGGCTCTTGGAATGGGCGTTCATATCATACTCCTGAAGCTTGGCAAGAAAGGCCTTTATCTGAGGACAGGTGATAAGGCATCATCAGTGCCAGGGCTTGAGCTTGGAAGCGAATGGAACGGCCGGGAGCTATGGATGGCTCCGAAGCTTATCAGGAAGCCTGTCTCAACAATAGGCGCAGGTGATACTGCCATAGCCGGATTCCTGGCCTCAGTGCTTTCATCATATGATCCGGAGCTTGCGATGTCTGTTGCATCATGCACAGCTGCAGAATGCATCGAATCATCTGACCGCGGGCATAACATGCCATCGCTTGATGTGATAAGGGAGACTGCGGTCTCTGACTATAAGCAGGAGATGCTCTCTGTCGGTATAACTGGATGGGAGCGGCGCGGGAAGGTTCTGTTAGGGCCTGCTGATAAATAAGGAGAGATGACGACTATGAAGCTTAAGAATCCGCTGCTTCCTGGAATGTATCCTGATCCGTCTGTATGCAGGAAGGGTGATGACTACTATCTTATCACATCATCATTTGAGTTCTTTCCGGGAATCCCTGTATTCCATTCAAAGGACTTTGTCCACTGGCATCAGATCTCCCATGTGCTTACAAGGCCTGAGCAGCTGAATCTGGATGGCCTGAAGGCATCTAAGGGCATCTATGCATCCACAATACGGTATAAAGAGGATGAGGACCTGTTCTATGTGGTCTCGACGCTTGTGAGGGAGCCATTCTATTATGGAAACCTGAATTTCTATGTGACAGCGAAGGATCCTGCTGGTCCTTGGTCTGATCCAGTGGAAATAAAAGGTGCAGAGAGCATTGATCCGACTCTCATCTTCGACAATGGGAAGACATATTATCTTGGGAATCTTAGACCATATCCAGAAGAGCCTATAAGGGAAGAGCGCTGGATCTGGATTCAGGAGATGGATATGAAGACCAGCACGCTGATCGGGGAAAGAAGCATTCTCAGGGAGCGTGGTGCAAATGATGGTGCAGATGCTCCGGAGGGACCTCATCTATATCATATCGGTGAGTATTATTACCTCATGATAGCTGAGGGCGGTACGAACCTGAATCATTCAGAGACCATATTCAGGAGCAGGAACATAATGGGGCCTTATGAGCCTAATCCAAGAAATCCTCTGATCACGCATAGGAATCTTTCAAGAAAGCACCCAATCAATTCAACAGGGCATGCGGATCTGATCCAGCTTGCAAACGGTGAATGGTGGGCAGTGCTTCTCGGGTCGAGGCTTGATGGCGGCACTTACAGGGTTCTTGGCAGGGAGACGTTTGCTGTTCCTGTTATCTGGGAGGAGGGCTGGCCGGTATTCAGCCCGGAGACTGGTCATGTAGAGGCTGAGTTTGAGGCACCGGATCTTCCTCAATGCTACTGGCCTGATAAGCCTGCATCTGACAGCTTTGAGGAGAGGGAGCTCGGGCTGGAATGGAATTTCCTAAGGACCCCGAGGCATAGGATATACTCGCTCTCAGAAAGACCTGGGTGGCTGAGGGTCTTCATGCACCCATCAACTGTGAATGAGCTTGCAAATCCATCGTTTGTAGGCAGGAGGCTCCAGCATGCTTCATTTGCAGCGCGGACAGTCATGGAGTTCAGCCCCGAATGGAATGAGAGTGCAGGAATGGTCCTTTTCTTCAATAACAACTTCAACTTCCAGCTTCTAAGGGAAGATAGTAGAGTTGCTCTCTACAGGACTGAATACGGAGCAAGGAAGCTTGTTGCAGAGCATGAATACTCGGGAGCAAGGATCTATCTGAAGATATCCGCACGGGAAAAGGATGTGAGCTTCTTCTTCGCAGAGCAGCAGGAGGAATGGATTCCTCTTGCGGAGAACATGGATATAAGGATTCTCAGCATGGAGATCGCCGGCGGTTTTACTGGAACATACATAGCACTCTATGCAACAGGGAATGGATCGGAGTCATCATCATATGCTGATTTTGACTGGTTTGATTACCAGGGTCTCTGATCAGTGGTCATTAATGAGCGAATTTATTGCCTTTAGGCATCAAAAGGAGAATTATATGAAGAGATTAGCAGTTATGCTGATTGTCATGGCTTCAGTCATGGCAATGGTTTTCGCAGGTGGAACATCCGAATCTGCAAAGACAGCAGAGCAAAGTGGTCCCGTGAAGCTTACATGGTGGTGCATATCATCACAGGCTGACTTCTACAAAGCAAGAGCAGAGGAATGGAATAAGCAGAACCCAGACCGCCAGATTGAGCTTGATGCTGTCGGTGTAGGCGGATCTGATAGGCAGACAAAGCTTCTTGTTGCTATCCAGACTGGAAAGGGTGCTCCTGATTTCTGTGATGTCAATGTCACAGCATTCGGTACCTTCTTTGACTATGACAAAGTCCCATTCGTTGAGCTTACAGACCTTGTCGCAGAGGATAAGGACAAGTTCGTACAGGCAAAGCTTGATATCTATTCAACTGATGGAAAGCTCTATGGTGCTCCTTCACAGCTTGGCGGCACTGTCGTCTATTACAATACAGAGATCATGAATGCTGCAGGCGTGGACTACAATGCAATCAAGACATGGAAGGACTATGAGGAAGCAGGTAAGGCTGTCACAGCAAAGACAGGAAAGCCAATGACAGTGATTGAGACAACAGATATGGCTCCGTTCCAGTCAATGGTCCTTGAGAAGGGCTCTGATTTCATTGATGAGAATGGAAACGTAATCCTTGACAGTGATGAGAACATCGCAATCCTTGAATACCTGAAGTCTTGGGTTGATGAGGGCATTGCATCTCCAATGCCAGGTGGCGGAAATGCATCTGAGGTGTTCTATGAGTTCTTCAACAAGGGCGGCTGTGCATCTATAATCCTCCCGATGTGGTATATGGACAGGCTCCAGGCATATATGCCGGATCTCTATGGGAAGATCGCAGTAAGGCCAATGCCTCTCTGGGAAGAAGGTGAGAGATGGACAACTGCATGCACAGGCGGAAACGGTGCAGTGATCTCAGACCAGTGCAAGTATCCTGAGCTTGCTAAGGACTTCCTGTACTTCTGCAAGATGAGCAAGGATGCTCAGCTCCAGTGCTATGAGATGCTCGGATATGATCCGTACAGAACAGACTGCTGGGATGATCCGAAGCTCCAGATCAATATGCCTTACTTCTCAAATGAGAATGTATTCGCAATTGTCGGACCAAGCCTCAAGGAAGCTAATGCAATCAACAACACATCTCTTGTCCCGACTGCATTCAATGAGGTCTCATCAAAGGTCATGTATAACGTATTTGAGACAAAGACAATGTCTCCTGCAGAGGCTCTCAGATCTTCTGCTGCAGCTCTCAGGAATAACTGATCAGCAATCCAGCAATGCACGGCCCATTCCAGGGCTGTGCATACTGGCTTTTTAAAGGAAAGAATATGAAAGAAAAAAAGAACAAGGGAATCGGAAAACTGCTGAAAGACCTTCCATATAATAAGAAGGTCGCGCCTTATGTATTCCTGATCCCATTCATAGTATCGCTTCTGGCATTCAACGTTTATCCGTTCTTCTCTTCTTTGATAATGAGCTTTCAGAAGATCAGAGGCTTCGGTTCTGCTGCATTCATCGGGCTTGATAACTATAGGAAACTGTTCAATGAGTCCTTCTATGCGTCGCTTAAGACCACGACTCTGACTACTGTATTCAGCTGCATAATAACGATTGTGGTGCCGCTTGCGCTTGCGCTCCTTCTCAATGATAAGGCCATTAAGGGCAGGAACGGGTTCAGAGCAGTGTTCTTTATCCCTGCGCTTGCTTCGACTATTGTTGCAGGTATAGTCTTCCGCATGCTTTTCGCTGATACTGACACTGCTGCTGTAAACTCCATTTTCATCAAGCTAGGCCTGCAGCCGCAGCATTTCATGCTGAATTACAACTGGTCAATCATGCTCATGGTGCTGTTGAAACTCTGGACCAGCACAGGCCTTTACATGATTTACTTCCTGTCAGGGCTCCAGAACATCCCTGGAGAGGTCTATGAGCAGGCAGAGATTGACGGGGCTAATGCTCCTCAGCGCCTGTTCGGGATAACAATACCTCTGCTCCGTCCTACAATCATATATGTGCTGACAATGCTTATTGTGGAAGGATACAGGATATTCGGTGAAAGCTATGTGTTCTGGAAAGAATCTATGCCAGGTAATTTAGGCCTGACTATGGTTCGGTATCTGTATCAGCAGGCGTTTACTTATGGAGAATTAGGTTTTGGTTCTGCTATCGGTTTTGTTCTGTTGGGAATTGTGCTGCTGATCAATCTGGCAC
>CAKQTF010000031.1 GCA_934276695.1 uncultured Spirochaetales bacterium | reverse complement strand
CTTTCCCTTCTCCCTGAGGGCTCTTGTTACAAGCTCTACAGTTATGATCTCCCTGAAATTGCCAATATGCACGGTGCCTGACGGAGTAATTCCTGAGGCGCATGTATACAGTTCCTTATCCCCTTTCTCCCGGATAATCTTGTCGGCCATTATATCGGCCCAGTGTGTGCTCTGAATCTCTTTTTCGCTCATACAGACGATTATGCTTAAATAACTGCTATAATGCAAGCTTCGGGGATGATGGATTTTTTACCATGCCATTATTATAATATATAGTGATATGAAGAAGACTGCTTTTTTTTCCATGATGCTGCTTATTGCTACTGTATCATCAATCAATGCAGAGACTGCCTACTGGTTCGTAGGCGAATCAGAGGATTACAGGCTGAAGACCGGTACCCTCTTCTCAGATTATGACATGATAGGCAGAAGCAATTCATACCCTATCGGCTCTGTTGTTGATATCACATCTGAGGATACGGGGATGCATGCGATAGTGACAATCGCAGACAGGATTGAAGAGAACAGCATAACAGGGATGGATATAGCGCTCAGCGCAGGGGCAATGTCTGAGCTTGGCATCTTTGACAGGGGGCATGGGAATGTATCATTATCCCTGATAAAGGAAGGAGAAGCAGAGGCACAGTCTGATGCAGAAGGAAGCGGATGGTATCTATATGACTGCGGAACATATGATGATTCCGGGCTATGCTTCCAGGTCTACTCAAGGCTTATCAGAAACGGGCTCAAGCCCTCAGTCAGCCTCGAAGATGGTGTGCTGCATCTTACAGTACCGCATATCAGAGAGTACCAGATTGATGATACAGAGAGGAAAATCGCATTATCAGGAATTGATAAGGCTGTGATAACCGGAGAGAGGAATCCGTACCTGAGGTAAACATGATAAGCACACTAGTCAGAGCAAGACTGCCAATAAGCGGATGGCCTGTTATGATCATTATCATAATCACGCAGTTCATTGCCTCCTATGTAGTGAATCTATATTCATACAGAGCACTTGCAAGAATATATCCAGTATTCCGGACAAGGCCTTTTGAGAAGAAGGGGGCAATATATGAGAAGTACTTCAGGATCAAGCTCTGGAAGGATTATATCCCTGCAATAGGCTCATTCGACAAGAAGAATCTGACAAGGGATAAGATATCGGACGATTATGTCTCAAAGTATCTTCTTGAAGGCCTAAGAGCAGAGCTATGCCATTTCTATGCGATACTTTTTGCTGTTATTGTCCTATTCTGCACTGTATACAAGGAATGGTTCTTCATCATATGCTACACAATACTCCTGAATATGCCATGCATACTGATCCAGCGCTATAACAGACCGAGATTCGAGAGAATGCTATCAAGCACAAGGAAGACCGGCCACGCAGTGCTTACCGAGTTCTATATAAAGGAAGACGGAAGCAGCATGAGCGGCCGGCAGGAGCGCAGAGAGCGCCGAAGATAGCCAGTATCAGAAATCAAGGAAGAATGTCACAGCCGTGCTGACACGCTTGCCACTGCCTGCTGAGTATTTGCTTCCGGTAATCAGATAAGCGATTTCATACCCAAGATCCACAAAATCAAAGAATGTAGCTGTAAGCTGCACTCCTGTAGATGAAAGGATATTGTTCTGGATGATATCCGTATTGAACATCCGTCCAGTGCCATAGCCGAAATCAAAGAACAGATTGATCCTCGGAGCAATGCCTTTTATGCCAAGCTCAGGTCCCGCAAGCCTTATATCAAAATTATTCACTACTGTGAATTCCGTATTATATGTATATGGATTGAAGCCTCTGACCTTGCGGCCAAGTGATACAGGGCGCTGTATGAACTGAGGAACGGCTGATCCTGTTGTATAGTTCAGATTGGCCCTATCGATTGCTGTTATGCTGAACCAGTTCATCTTTTCTGTCCTATACTGGTAGAGTGTATATGCTCCGACTGCATTTGCTGTCAGTGATATATAATCAGCATAACCGGAGAGAGAGCTGCTGAGGGCCTTAGGTGACCATTTAAGCTCAAGATAGGACACAAATCCTGTGTTCCTGTATATATCATCATACATCATATCGAGCTTCAGGCTGACGAAAAGCTCATTTGCAATCATCATGTGATTGCCGTTCAGGTCTGGGTATATGCTTCCGCTGTACTGAGATCCGAGGTATCCATCCAATGGCCGGACTGCATGAGGCTCAGGATTCCTCCTCTCCCTGCCCTTAGCTACCGAATCCAGAGCACTCTCGAATATTCCATTATACCCAGCAGTCAGCGTGACCAGATCCTTGCCTTCAACAGGAGACCTAAGAAAGCCCTGGACAAAGCGCAGCGACCACTCTGCACCTGCAACATCATAAATTATGGGATCATCGTATCTGACTGCTCCTGTATTCTCATCCTGCCATAGCTTCCTGTTCGTATATCCAGCACCGACAACAAACTGGAAATCAGTGGTATTCCCATCAATCAGGGAAAGACCATTATAGCCAACGCCTGCAGAAGCATAGGAAGGGATGAATCCAGCAAGAATATCAGGATGCTGATATAGAGATGAGAATACAAAATGCACAGGAGATGCGTATGCCGCAGCTACAGTCAGCACAGCTGATACCAACAAAGTTAAGAGCTTCTTCATCTGAAACCTCCACGGGCTATTATATCAAAGATGGGAGTTCTGTGTATTAAATTCATGAAAAAGTATTGATTCTCAAATCGAATCCATATAGAATGTCCAATGGGCCTTTAGCTCAGTGGTTAGAGCAAGGGACTCATAATCCTTGGGTCGCGAGTTCAAGTCTCGCAGGGCCCACAAGAAGGCCAGATGGCCATTAAGCAGAGCGGCGTTCCAAGGAGCCGCTCTTTTTTAATGCTGGTTACCTGATTAATGAGGAATCACGCAGATCATGAGTTCGGGGGGACATGGTTTATGGATACGAATATGGAGATCCTTGCTTTTCTGATAATCTCTATCCACAAGAATATCCAGAAGTGCAAGGCATATGCTGTGGACGACGAGAGGCTTAGGATGCCCCATGCGATATGCCTTTATCATATTGGCAAGAATAAGGAAGGAGCAAATCCCGCAGCAATTGCATCAGAATCCGGTTATGATAAAGCCGCAATATCAAGAAGCCTGTCAGCGCTGATGAAGATGAAGCTGATTATGAAGAACCGCAATGACAGTGCCAGATACAGATCACGATATGTCCTCACAGATAAAGGCCATGAGTACTGGGCAGAGATCAACAGGGGCTTTTCCGAGGCTGCCATTGCAAGCCTGGCAGGATTCTCAGAAGCAGAGATATGCAGCCTGATCTCCACGCTGAGCAGACTGAATAATGAATTCAGCAGCTACATAAGCAGGGAAGAAGCAGACTGCGGCGACGATTCATGCGTCATAGCCTGAATCATCTAAAGCCCTTGGATGGGCTAATATCAGAATGATTCCCTGAAGCTTTCATCATCATGGCCCTTCATTACGACTATAAAGGCATATACCTCATTGATGAATGCATCAATCACAAGCTTTGACATAACGGAATTGCGGGCCATAAGACCACATGATTTAGCAGCTGTGACTGTATGTGTTGCATATGATGATATCTTGCTGCGGCTGTCAGAAGAGAATAATATGCACTGATATCCAAGGAGATCTGCCTTCTTCATATATGCAGCCACATTCTCGGATGTGCCATATGAGAAAGCCAGGGTAAGCCCTGATGGAGGAAGCTTCCTGAGTTCTTCTGCACCTACGATCTTAATCGATGGTATGCAGTTCTTCAGTACTGAATAAGCATGGGCAGCAGACTCTACGGCATCGCCTTCAGCGATTATCCTGACACTCTCTGCAGACATGATGCTCTCAGCAATGCGCAGCAGCTCGGTCTGGTTCACAGTGCTGAAGCTTGCATGGAACACAGAATTAAGAAGTGATACATAACGCTGCCCGATCTCATCTGACGGAGTATCAAAATCAAGTTCTTCCACATCAAGGTGCGCAGGACCTTTTCCTGCTTCATATCCAACCTTGAAATCCTTCAGACCATCATAGCCAAGTGTCTTGCAGAACCTAACCACTGTGGCCTTGCTTACACCAGCACCTTCTGCTATATCCGAAACTTTCAGATCCTGTATCCTGCTCTCACGCTTCAGCAGATAGTCATAGACCTTCTTTTCTCTCTCTGCGAAATCCTTAGGCCTCTTCCTAAGCATTTCCGACAGTCTTGATTTTCTAGAGTTCTCCATACAACGCCTTCTGTACACACAAGCTAATCCTACTTCCTCAATCCCCCTTCATAGAATCATACTGTATTAAAACCAAATAAATATAATGCCTATAAAAGCAATAGACAAATCAATGCAATTAAGATTCTTACATAAACCGCAATTCTTCTCAATAGATTTTATTTTTTTCTTAATAAACTGATATTGCTCAGAAATCAATCCGCTTAGAAGCCGAGATAATGGCCTCTGCTACACGCAATGCAAGAAGCCCGTCTTCCAGCTTCGATACAGCCTCAGTACCAGAGAAAAGCGATGAGATATAATCAGAATAGAAAGCATCAATGCCACAGGCATCATCTGATATCTCAATCCTCTCACCGTTTCTGAACATGCATGACAGCCTTCCATTCTCATATCTGCAGCAGCCTTCGCTGCCTACTGCGGATACAGAGAATGAAGAAGCAGACGAACTTGCGATCAGGGACAGGCTGCCATGGGCTGCACTGCCTGCAACAAATGACACAGTGAAGATATCCTCAGCATCTGACCTTGCTGCTATATTCCCGGAGAAAGACGACAGCATCCGAGGCTTTCCGATAAGGAACAGCATGACGTCCAGAGCCTCAAAGCCATCCTTCATGATAAGGGATCCGGATTCAGCATCAGCTTCGTATGAGCTTGTGCTCTTATCGAACATATAGCTCACTGATACATTCATCAGCCTTCCTAGCCGGCCTTCATCAATCGCATTCCTTATAAACCGGATTCCGCATGAATAGCGTCTTGTGACAAAAGGAGTGATCAGGGCACCCTCTTCTTCTGACAGCGCTGCAAGCTGCATGGCTTCATGATAACTTCTGGCTATAGGGCTTGAGGCTATCACAGGCCTGCCTGAACGGACAGCCAGACGTATGCACTCTGCCCTCTCATCGAGCCCTGATGTGACTACTACACCATCGACATCGCGGTTTTCAAGAAGGTATTCGACCTCTTCATATGCTGTGATTGAGCCATGCCTTGAAGCAAACTCCCTAGCCTTCTCAATGCGCCGGCTCCTGACAGCCGTAAGCGAAGCAGAAGGCTGTCTGCATATAGCAGATGCATGGCTTTCTGCTGCGCTTCCTGTGCCTATTATGCCGAAAGAAAGATCAGACATCGGCCTCTTCCAGCTCCCCGATGATATCGAGGCTATCAAGAAGTGCCTCAGAGAAGAGCGCGAAGACCGCGTTCCCGTCACAGGCCTGCATAAGGCCAAGATCCTCCTTCTGCCCATCACCATACTGCATGATATGCGCAGGAGAGAAGAACCCCTTCGTCCCATAATCGCTCTGAAGCTCCTTGACGCTGACTCCAAGCATATGCGACAGCTCTCTCAGATCCTCACGCTCAGATGAGATTGCATATATCAGTCTTCCATCATAGATAGCACACATAGCATACTCTATTGAGACGACGCCGAGAGATGACAGGCATCCCGGTCTTCTGATGAATCTGATATCAATCCCATCAGCCTTATATCTCTTTGCAATACCGCTTTCCGGATCAGGAAGATTCGGGAAAAGCGATGGATCCAGCTCTTCTGCTATACGCTTATCTATTATCATATTCTCTCCAGAAGGTTCTCCAGTGTTATGCCGCTGAATGCAGTCTCACCGCTTTTGTAGAACTCACGTGCGACTGCCTCTCCCAGCGTTATTATATCATCACTGAGCTCATCAGAGCCATACAGTACAGACAGCACGCTGGATAATGAGATCTGATCAAGAGGCTTTGCCGGCATGAACAGAGTCCCCTGAGCATTGCAGGCAACAAGTAGCCCGGCCTCCTCAAAATCATTGAGATATGAAGCCAGCCTCCCCATAGGAAGCGCAGCCTTCCTCGACAGCTCCTTGGACGATGACGGGCCACCACCCTTGCTGAATTTATCAGCAATAAGCAGAAGCACATTCACAGCCTCTATTATTATCCTGCCAGGAAGCTGGGGCCGGCCAAGCAGTGTGTTCCTGTCTGGCCTGAACTGATGTATATAAGAGAGCTCTGAGATGCTTATGACTATATACCAGAAGATGTAGATATACAGAAGCAGGAAGAAGAACGAAGCAAGGGACCCATAGATGACAGAATGCGTTACGGATGTAACTACCACAGACTTGAATATATATGATGAGATCAGAAGCGACACAAGGCCTGTGACTGCAGCGATATTAGCAGATCCGAACCGGACCTTGGCGTTAGGTATTGCAATGAGCACAATCAGAAAGAATGCATATAGCAGGATCCATGGGATTATCTGCTTATTGATCTTCTGCATGAATGTCGTGTCTATTCCTGCAAGCCTGGCCTCCACCTGCTGCTGCATATTATATGTGAATGCAAAAAGGACAGCAGCGACAAAAGCGAACACTATGATGAAGATCAGGATCATGGAAAAGCGCTTCATTGTTCCAGAGCGCGGACGCGTCCTGAATATCTGATTGATCACAGTGTATATCTTATTGACCAGGAACATACCGGTGATCATGAATGAGACTATACCGAATATGCCAAGGCTCATTGCATTTGATGTATACCCGCTTATCATGGACACAAGTGAATATGCAAGATCACTGCCTAATGCATCTGCAAGGCCTTTCTGAAGCAGGTCAAGAAATGGCTGGAGGACACCGAAGGCCGAAAAGAACACGAAAAGGAAGGTAATGCATGGAACAAGCGCAATCAGGGAGGAATAGACAAGCCCTGATGCAAGTATTGTTACATTATCATTGCCGATGCTTCGGAAGACGGATCTGAGCACATGCGCATAATCCTTCCACCACGATATGAACCGCTCCGCCAGCCCAGGCTTCTTATCTGCGCTTTCCATCAAGGACTTCCCCATAGAAGGATGCTATATCATTCATGACCTCATCCCTCATAACATCATTGAGTATCTCATGGCGGCCCTTATCTATCAGAATCAGGCGGACATCACTGATTCCGGCCTTCTTATACATCTCATAGCATTTCCTGACGCCTTTTCCATTTCCTCCGACAGGATCCATTGAACCTGAGATCAGCAGCATCGGAAGATCATTCCTTATCCCTGATGCCAGCCTCTTATCATTGGCTGTGAAAGAGCCTTCAATAAGATCAGCATAGAACATCGTAGTGCAGAGGAACCCGCAGAGCGGATCCTTCTCATATTCTGCAACCTCTGCCTGGTCACTGCTGAGCCATGCGAACTTCCCCTCGCCTTTGAAATTCCTATTATAGGATCCGAATGCAAGCCTGTCCAGGACCGGGTCCTCAGTCTTAGTGCCTTTCCTCTTAGCATGGAACAGGGCAATACGCCTTCCGATTCTTCCTGCAATACCCTGAGGGCCTCCAGTCCCGCATATGACAGCAGCCGCATATGCCTCACTATGCAGAGCGATATTCGTGCGTGTTACAAACGATCCCATCGAATGCCCGAATATAAGATGCGGTATATCAGTGTGCTCTTCCGCGATCTTCTGATCCAGCTCATAGCTGTCATCGCATATCATGCGCCAGCCATCCTTATCTGCAAAATACCCATAAAGCCCATCATCTGCAGTATTGCCATGGCCTCTGTGATCCTGAGCATAGACAGCATACCCAAGGCTATTCAGAAAAGCTGCGAAACGGCCATACCGGAGGCTATGCTCAGCCATGCCGTGATTAATATGAATCGTCGCAGCAGGAGAAGGAACTCCCCATACCCTATAAAACAGCTTCTTCCCATCTCTGAGCGTAAGACATCTCTCTTCCATGAAAGCCTCCATATAGAAATTATAATCAATATCACCAAAAACACCACTACCGGAAACCCTGCAGGAATCCTATCATATCACTATCATGAACAGTCCGGCATTGCTTACATCAGATATACATGGATACAGGGAAGGCGCAGAGCTCATAATGAAAGCAGCAGCCCATTTCAAAGCAGACAGGATAATATCAGCAGGAGATCAGTGTCCAGATCCATACGACCCATTCTATTCATCCCTCATTGCTGTGCGTGGAAACTGCGATAGGTTCTATGAATATATAAGCATGCCGTTCCCTCCGGCAAGCAGAGTGATCGGTCTGAATGGAAGAAAGCTGTTCGTAACGCATGGGGATTCACTGGCGCTTCATGATTTTCCGCTGGAATGCGGAGACATCTTCATGTCTGGGCATACTCACGTACCAGATCTCAGGCTGATAAACGGAATCTACTGCGTTAACCCTGGCTCTCCATCACGGCCACGCTCATCACTAGGACCCACAGCCGCACTTCTCGATGAAGATGGTATCCTGCTATTCTCACTCCTTGACTTCAGCCATATCTCAGCACTCAGCTTCTCAAGCCTATAGCATTCATAAAGCCTTACAGCAGGAACAGTCCTGGAGTCTTTTGCACTATCTGGATCAGAGATGAAATGCTGTGGAAGATCCCTCTTCTCACCAATCAGATGATCAAAGATCCTGATACCTATCCCGAAAAGCTCATGTCCTGATATGCCAAAAGCACTATAGTGCCTCCAGAAGAACCTTGCAGCCACAGGAATCCTGTATGCATACTGCGGAATGCGCTCCGAGTACACAGCTGCAGCCATAGGTGAGTATCCTAGGGATATCAGAGCCAGCGAGTATACGGATTCATAGAGAGCAAATACTGCAGAGCACTCAGCATCCACATCGCGCTCTGCAAGGAAAAGCAGGGAAGGAAGCTCTATATCCAGTCCAATCATAAGAAGGAGAGCATTGCCATATGCACCTCTCAGATCATAGCCTATTGCCTGATGATAACCGCTCTGGTAAGCATCCGGAAAAGCAGAAAGGCCATCCTTATATCTTATCCCCGCATCCTTTACTGCTCCTATCTTATGGATAAGGGCCACAATATCATCAGCACTGCGCTCCTTCA
>CAKQTF010000030.1 GCA_934276695.1 uncultured Spirochaetales bacterium | reverse complement strand
ACTGGGAAGGGCTCGATAAGGTCTACAGGGCTCATTACAAAGCATACTTCAGGATCTATTCACGCTGCGGCCTTCCTGTGATTGCCGTAGGTGCTGACACAGGAATGATGGGAGGAAAGGTTTCACATGAATACATGTACCTCTCCCCTATCGGCGAGGATACGATAATCACATGCCCTGAGTGCGGATATACTGCAAACAGGCAGGTTGCAGCATTCAGAAAGGAATATTTCACAGAAGCAGAGAAGCCTCTTGAGAAGGTATACACTCCGAATGCGAAGACAATCGAAGATCTCGCAGAATTCCTTAAGATCAGCAAGGACAGAATGGCAAAAGCCGTATTCATGGTCGGCACATTCATCAATGACAAGAACGGAGAGGAAGAGGATAAGCTGATCGTTGCGATCATCAGAGGCGATATGGAAGTCGAGGAATCAAAGCTTTCCAATGCAGTGAAGGCAAATGCCCTCCGCCCTGCACATGAAGAGGAGATCAGAGCATGCAGAATGGTTCCGGGATTTGCATCCCCGATCGGAGCTGAAGGCAATTTCATCGCAGTCATCGATGACTCTGTCGCAAAGTCAAACAACTTTGTCGCAGGAGCAAATGAGGAAGGCTACCACTATCTTAATACAAACTATGGCAGGGATTATACAGGTCTGATTGCAGATATAGCATCAGCACGAGACGGCTTCCTCTGCCCGAAGTGCGGCCATCCGCTATCTGTATCAAAAGGCGTTGAGGTCGGAAACATCTTCCAGCTAGGAACAAGGTACAGTGAGGCTATGAACTGCACATACCAGGATGAGGAAGGCCATCAGGAGCCGGTGATCATGGGCTCTTATGGAATCGGAATCGGAAGGCTCTTGGCATGCCTCGCTGAGGAATACAACGATGAGAAGGGACTGTGCCTGCCAATCTCTGTTGCACCATATCAGGTGCATCTGATCTCGCTGCTTAAGGATGCATCTGTCGCAGATGGAATCTACGAGGATCTTACAAAGGCAGGGATAGAGGTTCTATTTGATGACAGAAAGGAAACAGCAGGAGTCAAGTTCGCAGATGCTGATCTGATCGGAATCCCTATCCGCATAACACTTGGAAACAGGAGCTACAAGGAAGGCAAAGCAGAAGTCAAGTACAGAAGCACAGGAGAGGAAACAAGCTATCTGATTGAGGATCTTGCAGATGAGATCAGGAAAGAGATAGCTAAAGAGCAGAAGAAGATCGACGACAATATAGTTGAAAAAGAACTCTGCTGATTCCATTCAGATCGATGAGAAGAGGCCTTCCAGCCAGATTCTGGAAGGCCTTTTCAGTTCCGGATGCTGTCAGCAGAGACAGAAGCATATTCTTATGATAATGAGAATGGCATCAGAGCCTCTTCAGCACAACCACCTCATACGGTGATAGCTCAGTGATCCTATCACTGTAATCCTTATCATAGTTCTTCAGGACTGCCTCATAGCCGGATATATCAATGGAGCAGACTGCATCATGGTCAGAGAAATCAGAGATGATGATATACTCATCCTGGTCATCATAGCGCCTGTAACAGAACAGCACAGGTGAATTCTCTTCAATGAATTCAAACTTTCCTCTTCTGATTGTCTCACTGCCCTTTCTCAGGCTGATCAGTGCTTTATAGAATGAGAGAACAGATGTTGGATCCTGCTCTTCAGACGCTGCATTCACCATCTTATAATCAGGATTCACGCCAAGCCATGGCCTGCCTTCTGAGAATCCTGCATTAGCTGAATCTGACCACTGCATAGGAGAGCGTGCATTATCCCTCGATACAGACTGGGCATAATGAAGCGCATCCTCTCCGCTCTTTCCTTTCAGAATCTCAAGATTGTATATGTTCTTAGTATCTAGATCATCATAGTCATCAATCGAATCATAATAGACATTCGCCATTCCAAGCTCCTCTCCCTGGAAAATGAATGGAGTGCCTGGCAGAAGCTGCGTTATTGCAGCAAGCATCTTAGCAGACTGAGCTCTGTACTCTTTATCATTGCCATAGAGCGACACCTGTCTTGGCTTATCATGATTGCTTAAGAACCTTGCCCACCATCCATCACTCTGAAGGATGCTGTAGCTGTCCTTTATAGCTCTCTTCATATTAAGAGGCGACCATGACTCAATCTCAACAATAGGCGGAACAAATGGAATTGCCATATTGAATTCCTTACGGGAATCACTGCAGTAATCAAAATGATCCTGCATGCTATTGCAGCAGACTTCGCCGACAGACATCACATTATACTGATCAAACACCTCTGTCCTCATCCTGTGGATCATATGATGGGTGCCAGGCCTGTTGCTGTTGATATCGAAAGCGAATGCATAGCCGCTTACATCCACTGGATTCGGTGAATATGAGAAATCAGCCTTCTCAAGATAGCTTATTGCGTCTACTCTGAAGCCATCCACTCCGAGGTCACACCACCATCTGATCATCGAGAATATCTCCTTCTGAACCTTCTCGCACTTCCAGTTGAGATCAGGCTGCCCTTCAGAGAACAGATGAAGATAGTACTGTCCCCTCTTCTCAGAATAAGTCCATGCACTTCCGCCGAATGAGGCTGCCCAGTTATTAGGCTCGTCCCTCCAGATATAGTAATCGCTATACGGATTATCCTTTGATGAGGATGATTCAAGAAACCATTTATGCTGATCGGATGTATGGTTCACAACCAGATCCATAATGACGTAGATACCGAGTTCATGGCATCTTCTGAGATATTCCCTGAAATCATCCATTGTCCCGAACCTTGGATCTATGTCCATATAGTCCGAGATGTCATATCCATTATCCACAAAAGGTGACCTGTATATAGGGGAGAGCCATATTGCATTTATTCCAAGGCTCTTCAGATATGGAAGCCTGGAGATTATCCCCTTAAGATCACCGATCCCATCACCATTGGAATCCATGAAGCTCTTCGGATATATCTGATATACAATCAGATCCTTATACCAGTCCTTGCTGTCTCTTTTGATTATCAGATCGCTCATAATGATCTGAGTTTACCAGATAAAGAAAATCCTCTCCATGCCTTTGCATAAAGAGGACTGAAGCCATGTTCTCTGGTAGCTGATCAGTTTGCACCCTTCTCCTTGAGAAGATTGATGAGATACAGCCTCTTGGATGCCTTTGCATACTCAAGCACTGAGTGTCCCTGATAATCCCTTGCATTGATATCTGCACCGCACTTGATCAGCTCAGTGGAGATCTTTGTCTCAGGATTGCTATTGACAGCCATTACCAGAGCTGTCTCACCAAGATAGTTCCTGGCATCGATATTCGCACCAGCTGCCAGCAGAGCATCAATGACCTTAGGATTCTTGGAGCTGTTTGCTGCAAGATGAAGCGCATTTGACCTGTATTTAGGCTCTGATTCATGGATATCAGCACCTGCTGCAATCAGAGCATTGAGGACTGCAACACAGTGATTGTACTGAGATGCAAGCATAACAGGAGTCAGACCCCACTCATTATGCACATTGATATCTGCGCCCTTCTCAATCAGTTCTTTTATTTCCTTTGCCCTTGTTGCATTTACCGCCGCAGCAAGAAGCTTCTTGTTAACTGAATCTGATGTCTTTGCCATAACGTTCCTCCATACAGCACAGTTTGACTTCTAATTTGCTTATTGTAAATATCAAATACTGTTTTTCTTATTAATAATTCTATCCGATTATTATAATTAATAAATAAAAAATTTTTAAGCAGCATCATTATGGCCCAGAAAAGCCGTATTTGTAAAAACCAGAGCATTGCTATTATAATATATGCATGTTAAGCAAAGAGATAATCCACAGCATACCTAAGGCTGAGCTTCATGAGCACCTTGACGGCGGACTGAGGCCATCAACGATCATAGCACTGGCAGAAGAGAGAGGGATCCAGATCCCAAGCCATGACAGCACTGAGCTCGCAGCCTGGTTTCACAGGGGATGCAGGCAGAAATCCCTGCCGCTGTATCTGGAGACATTCGCCGTCACAACATCAGTGATGCAGGACAAGGAAAGCCTATTCAGAGTTGCAAAGGAGGAGATCGAGGATCTTGCTAGAGAGAATGTAGTCTATGCGGAAATCCGCTTTGCGCCATCGCTTCATACCAGAGGCGGACTCAGCACAGAGGAAGTAGTAAGCACTGTGCTTGCAGGTCTCCAGGCAGGAAGAAGGGAATTCGGAGTGGAATTCGGCCTTATCCTATGCGCAATGAGGCACGAAAGCCCTAGGCTCTCGCTTAAGATTGCAGAGCTTGCTGTAGCATTCAGGGAGCGCGGTGTTGTAGGATTCGATCTTGCTGGGGATGAATGCGGGCATCCGGCAAAGAAGCACATCGAAGCATTCCAGTACATAAGGAACAGGAACTTCAACATCACGGTTCATGCCGGGGAGGCATTCGGAGTTGAATCAATATGGCAGGCTGTTCAGATATGCGGCGCACATAGGATAGGACATGGGGTAAGGCTCATCGAGGATATGTCAATCGAGAGCGGAGAGATACGGAATATGGGGTCACTAGCCCACTTCATCAAAGACAAGAGAGTACCTCTTGAGATGTGCCTTTCAAGCAACGTCGGAACAGGTGCAGCTGAAAGCTTCAGCACGCATCCATTCCCTATTCTGTTCAGAAATCATTTCAGGGTCTTCCTCTGCTCGGATAACAGGCTGATGAGCGATACGGATCTGACAAAGGAGATGGAAATTGCTGTGTCTGAATACGGCTTCGGCATCAGCGACCTTGAGAAATGCACCATAAATGCAATGAAGTCAGCATTCATACATCATGATGAGAAGCTGCGCCTGATCTATGATGTGATCAAGAAAGGATACAGCAGGATAAGGGAGGAATACGGAATCAGCTGAGTATCCCCCATGCACGCAGAGGCTTTATCCTCAGCCTTATCCGTATGTAAAGGTAGCCGAACAGAAGGCCGAAGAGATGGACAGAATGCGCTATTCCATCATTTGCGAACTGGCTGAAGAGCTCTATGAGGAAATAAACCATCACAAGAGCCGGAGTGGATATCGGAATGATTCCGAAAAGCAGCACCCTGGAATCAGGATATATGACAGAGAACAGGAGCATCACAGCATAGACAGCACCGCTTGCTCCGAGAAGCACAGCATTCACATTGCCAAGATAGTATGAGATGTATGCGGCAATGCCTGAAAGCGTTCCTGTCAGGATATAGTAAAGAATGAACTCTGCAGATCCTATCGCACGCTCAAGGGCAATGCCGAAGATCAGAAGCGCAAGCATATTCGAGAACAGATGATAGAACGATCCATGCTCAAACATATAAGTGAAGAACTGCCAGTACCAGTGCCTGTAATATATGCATGAAGGAATAAGCGACAGGTAGTATGTGAGCGATGGCCACACCAGATCTGTAAGGAAGTAGACAATGGCATTCACCGCTACGATGATAAGCGCTGCATTGCTGTATGAATATCTGAATTTACGGTTTATGAAGCTGTTATGCATAATATACTGAATATAGCAATAATCATGGATTTTAGAAACCTTGCCCTGACATATGCCTTTCTAATATAATTGCCGTATGGCTACATCGAGACGTGACAAGGCAGATTCTTATACGCAGCGTGCCCATAAGGAAGGCTATCCTGCAAGAAGCGTATATAAGCTTGAGGAGATAAACAGGACCCATAGGCTGATCAAGCCAGGCGATAAGGTCCTGGATGTCGGAGCAGCTCCCGGATCATGGACACTATTCACACACAGGGAGCTGATCAAGGGAAAGGGATCCATAGTCGCAGTTGACCTAAATCCGCTTGGCATTGACCCTATTCCTTCGACAGTCACATCATTTGTAGGTGATGCATTCTCAAAGGAAATAAGGGCCAGGCTCGTTGAGCTCGGGCCATATGATGCAATCATCTCAGATGCTGCGCCAATGACCACAGGCAACAGGACAGTGGATACAACTCGCTCTGAATACCTTGCAGAGGAAGTCGTCAGGCTTGCCTCTGAGCAGCTCAGACCACATGGGAACCTTGTACTGAAGATCTTCCAGGGCGGAGGTCAGGAAGCTGTGCTCAAAGCGATGAGGGAACAGTATTCAAAGGCAAAGGCATTCAAGCCTAAGGCCTGCCGTGATGACAGCTTTGAGATCTACCTGATCGGGCTGGACAAGAAGGCTTAGCCTCTTGCCATCTCGAATTCCTCTACAACAGATTCATCAGGAGCCTTTGAAAGCAGGCTCACTATTACATTCACAGCAAGAGCGATAATGAAAGCCGGAAGCAGTTCATAGATTGCGAATGCTCCTCCGAGCGGAGAGATGAGGAATTTCCATACAAGTACAGATATTCCACCGGATGCCATTCCTGAGAGAGCACCGGAAAGAGTCGCCCTCTTCCAGAACAGTGAGAGGATGACAACAGGACCGAAGCTTGCTCCGAACCCTGCCCACGCAAATGAGACGATGCTGAATATCGAGGATGACGGATCACGGGCGATGATGATTCCGAGGACTGCAATCACAACGACAGTGAGCCTTGCAGCCAGCATGCTTGTCTTACGCCCGAGCTTAAGCTTCATTGCCTCCTGCAGTATATTCTCCGATACGCTTGATGAAGCAGCAAGCAGCTGCGAATCTGCTGTTGACATTGTGGATGCAAGTATTCCTGCAAGTGTCAGACCTGCAAGCACAGCCGGAATGATCCCATGCTTAGAGAGTATATCAGCAATCTTTATGATTACCGTCTCTGAATCTGAGCCATGAAGCGCAGAAAGGACTCCCTCTGATGAGAGCGCACGGCCAGAGATCCCGATGAACACAGCAATAGCCATTGCTATGACAACCCATACTGAAGCAACACGTCTTGAAAGGGCCAGCTTCTTCTCATCCTCTATTGCCATGAACCTGAGGAGTATATGAGGCATTCCGAAATACCCAAGCCCCCATGCGACTGTTGATATTATTTTCAGAAACGGATAAGAGACTGCAGTTCCGGATGCTTCGGAATATGATGCGGAAAGTGACAGATATCCTGGGATGGCTCTGGCATTATCAAGGACAGCAGAGAATCCTCCTGCGCTTTCTGTTGCGAATATGAGCACTATGAGTATTGCTGCAGTCATTATGATTGACTGTATAAAATCAGTGAAAGACGCCGCAAGGAATCCGCCTGCAGCTGTATAGCCTACAATCACTATTGCAGATATGACCATTGAAGCCATATAGTTCCAGCCAAAGAGCGAAGAGAACAGCTTTCCGCATGCAGCGAACCCTGAAGCCGTATAAGGGATGAAGAACAGTATTATTATGAGTGCGGAGAGTGCTGAGAGCAGATTCCTATCATCATGGAAGCGGTCTGAGAAGAACTGCGGAAGCGTATATGACCCAGTGACCTCCGTATAACGTCGGAGACGCCCCGCTGTCAGCAGCCAGTTGAGATATGTACCAAGCCCAAGCCCTACTATAGTCCATCCGACATCAGCCAGGCCAGAAAGATAAGCCAGGCCAGGAAGCCCCATCAGAAGATAGCTTGACATATCGGATGCCTCAGCGCTCATTGCCGTGACAAACGGCCCCAGCTTTCTTCCACCGAGGTAGAAGTCAGAAGATGATGAGGTGCTCTTCGCGCACCTGATTCCTATGATGAGCACTCCTGCCAGATAGGCAACTATGGTAATCAGAATGCATATAGAAGCTCCTGACATACAGCCTCCTTGGATAACAGTTTCAGTTCCAGCGTTTTTTGACTGCACTATACCACAAAGGAAACCAGCGCAACAACAGCATAAAAAACACATCCGGCCCTATATAGGGAACGGATGTGCATAATCTGCAGTTCTGTATGCTATTTTGCAAGCAGCACAGCAAGGGCCTTTGCGAATGCAGTAGGATCCGATGGCATAAGCCCTTCCTGAAGAAGAGCCTGGTCAAGGAGGTATTCGCCGTAAAGCTTAACGACTTCCTCATCGCTCTCATCATTAGCCTTAATGACAATCGGATTCTCAGCATTGATTTCGAGGATAGGCTTGATCTCAGGGACCTCTCCGCCCATCTGCTTCATCATACGCTGCATCTGCACTGTCGGATCGTTATCATCAACGACGACAGCAGAAGGAGAATCTACAAGACGTGTAGAGATCCTTACTTCCTTGACCTTATCACCAAGAGCCTTCTGGATCTTCTCAGCAATAGGCTTCTTCTCCTCAGCCTTAGCTTTCTCTTCCTCACTCTCCATATCATCAAGAGCACCGCTCTTGTTTATTGCCTTAAGAGGGACATCCTTATAAGACGGAACAGAGGAAATGACAAAATCATCTATATCATCTGACATCAGGAGGACCTCATATCCCTTATTCCTGTATGCTGCGATAAGCGGTGAATTCCTAAGGACCTCCTCCTTTCCGCCTGCAATATAGTAGATGGCCTTCTGCCCATCCTTCATTGCATCCTTATATTCCTTGAGCGATACATATCCATCACGCTCGCTGCTCTTGAACCTTACACGCTCCAGCAGTGCATCCCGATTTGCATAATCAGAAGAGAGACCTTCCTTCAGAGGTCTGTTATACTCCTTGATGAACTTCTGATAGAGCTCAGGATTGTTATCGCTGATCTTCTGGAACTCAGAGAGGAGCTTCTTGACAGATCCGTTTCTGATTGCGCTCATTATCTTATTCTCCTGAAGGATCTCCCTGGATACATTGAGAGGAAGGTCCTCACTGTCGATAATGCCTCTAACGAATCTGAGATATGTAGGAAGCAGGGTCTTATCATCATCTGTGATATACACCCTCTTTATATAGAGCTTCACGCCTGGCTTATAGTCAGCGTAGTTCATATCAAAAGGAGCCTTGGCCGGGATATAGAACAGCGTTGTGTACTCTGTTGCACCCTCCGCCTTTGTATGGATATAGAACAGAGAATCCTCACTATCATAGTAATTGTTCTTATAGAACTCCTTATAATCCTCATCCTTAAGCTCGCTCTTTGATCTTCTCCAGAGTGCTGATGCAGAGTTGATCTGCTCGTTCTTATGCTCTACAGTCTTCTTATCATTGCCATTCTCATCCTTCTCATTCTCGTAATGAGTCTGGTCATACTCAAGATAGATAGGGTATGCAATATAGTCAGAGTACTTCTTTACGAGGTTCTCAAGCTCCCATCTGTTTGCATACTCATATGAATCCTCCTTAAGATGGAGGATCACGTCAGAGCCCTGGCTCTCTCTTTCAGCAGAGGTGATCTCATATGATGACTCACCTGTAGATGACCACTTATATGCCTTATCCTCACCAGCCTTGCGTGATACGACCTCGATCTTATCCGCGACCATGAATGCTGAATAGAATCCAACACCGAACTGCCCGATCAGATTACTGTCTTTCTTCTGGTCATCGCTGAGGGATGCAAGGAACTTCTTCGTCCCAGAGGATGCAAT
>CAKQTF010000029.1 GCA_934276695.1 uncultured Spirochaetales bacterium | reverse complement strand
AAACAAGAATGATTGTAACAGCTTTTGATAAAAAGATAAGTAAATTTAACTTTAAGTTAATTAAAAAGGAACAAGGTTCAGACAAAACTTTATCAAGTGCATTATTTGAGACAACAATTAAAGATGAAAATGGTAACCCATTAAAAACATCTAGTGGAATAGAAATAAATAAGTATCAACGAAGAACAAATGGAAACGGAACAATAGGTTTTGATGATATTCTAATTGATGGCGCTAATAAGAAATATACTGTTGAAATAACAGAGGTAGTTGCTCCAACAGGATATGAAAGAATCATGGATACAATATCATTCCAAGTAACTTCTAAAATTGCAGATGATGGAAGCTACATGTTAACACCAGGAGACTACACAGTAGCAAATACAAAACAATGTGAAGTTGATGAAAGTGGTAATGTTATTGTTACTGTTGAAGATAAGAAAACAGAAAAAGTAGAATTTGCAATTTACAAGAAATGGGAAAATGTAAATGACACAGAATTACCAGAGTCAATAACAGTTGAGTTATATCAAGTACCAGAAAATAAACTAGATGCTTGGAATATAGTAAAAGATAGTGCAAAGGCAAGACAAGAATACTTATATAGAGGAGCACATGGAACAGGTGGACGAGTAACATTAACTAAAGACAATGCAGTAAATGGTAATAATCTAATGTGGTATTATAAATGGACTGATTTATCTAAAGAAAATACTGACACAAAAGTAAAAAATATTTACTATGTAATTGAAACAGAAGGACCAGAAGGATTTATAACAACATATGAACCAAATAATTACAAGAGCCCAGATGTAAATACAGTTACAATTACAAATACTATAGATAATGGAAGTTACAAATTATCATTAATGAAGAAAGATGAAGCAGATGCTAGTCATGATATTTATAGCAACGGAGATGATTCAAGATCAGCATTAGCAGGAGCAACATTTGATGTAAAACTTTACAAAAATATTCAAAAAAATAATAGTAACTTCGAATTTAATAGTCAATATAATGAAGAAAACAAAGGACCATATACAACTGTCGGAGCAGATGATTTAAGTGAGCAAAATGAAATAGTAAGAGATGGATTAACATCTAATGGATATAGCACAGGCGATTACTATGATATTTGGAAAATTGAGGAAACATCTGCACCAGGTGGATATATAAAAATGACAGAGCCACTAGTATTAGGTGTAGAGAAAAATTATGATTCTACAACAAATACATTTACAATAAACGATATATATGTATATCAAAAGAATTCAAATGGCTTAAAGTCAGACGGTGGAAAATGGGTTGTATTACCAGTTACAAATAAAGAAGGAAATACAGCACATGGCGAAGACGGAAATGCAATGGTTAAAAATTCAACATATATATTTGAACAAGACGGAAACACATGGAGCCTTGTGTTATCATCAGATAAAACAAAAATGATTGTAACAGCTTTTGATAAGAAAGAAGAAGAAGGTCAATATGACTTAAATATTCAAAAACGTTCAACATCAGGAGAAATACTAAATGGTGTAGAATTTAGTTTAATGAGTGCAAAAGTAAACAATGAAGTAGTAAAAAATAGTAAAGGTGAAACTGCTACAAATGAAAAATTTGTTACAAGTAGTGTTGGTATTGCAAATGTACCAAGTTTAACAAGTGTACCAAATCCTCTTAAAATTACTGATGTAGATAATGCAGATGTTTATGTATTTAAAGAAACAAACTTACCAGAATCTATTAAAAATAAATATGCAAGATTACCTGATTATGTATCAATTGAATTAACAGTTAATAAAGGTCGTGCAGAAGTTGATGGTAAAACACAACTAGTTGCAAAGAGCGTTTCTGTTAAAGTAATTGATAATAGAACTAAAAAGGAATATGTAGGAAATAGAAACAACATGGTTGAATATAGTTTTGAAAGCAATGGCAAAACATATACTGCTCAAATAAAAGCAAGTATAAGTGATAATACAGTTACATTAACTGTTGAAAATCCAGATATTCCACCAGAAGGTGAATATAAGTTATCATTAGTAAAAGCAGGCGATGATGAACGATTAGGTGGAGTTAAATTCAATCTAATAAGTGCAAGAGTTAATAATGGTACTATTCAAAATGGAAGTTCAAGTGTTAGTGAAGATAATCCAATAGTGATTACAACAAATGCTCAAAAACCAGTTGGAATTTGGCCAACAGATGGTAGCTCAATGAAAATATTAAGTGCTACAAGTGATGAATATATACTTAAAGAAGCTGATTTAGGTAATAATAATAAATATGTTAAATTACCAGATAATAAATTAATAAAATTAGTTATATTAAAAGAAGAAACTAATAATGAATTTAAAGTAAGTTCAATAAATATGTATGTTGGAAATGATACAGATGGATGGGAACCAGCAACTTATATATTCAATGAAGCACATAATATGATAATTGAAGCAAGATCAACAGTTACAGATAGTAAAGGAAATGAATTTACAATTTCATTTGCTAGAAGTGGAGATAACTTAACATTAACTGTAGAAGATCCAAAAGAAGAAACAACAAAATACACAGTTTCTAAAAAATGGGATGATGCTAATAAAACAGATTCAAGACCAGATTATGTAGAATTTAGATTATTTGGATTTGCTAAAAATGATGCTGAAGCACAAAAAGTTTATAACGATTTAAATAATAGTTTACAAAGCAAAGCATATAAAATGATAAGCAGTAAAATTAAAGATAAATCAATATTACAATATAAATATACAGGAGATATCAATGTAAGAGCTGATGATGGATGGCAAGAAGCTACATGGTATAACTTAAGTAAAGATTATAATTATTTTGCATGGGAAATTAGCGATATTGATGGATATGATATAACAAATGCTGAAGTTTCTAATAATAATACAAAACTAACAATAACAAATAAAAAAGATACAACAAAATATACAATTCAAAAAGTATGGGCAGAAGGAACAGAAATGCCAAAGAATCTTGAAGTACAATTATATTCATTTGATAAAGATAGCCAAGATTACAATGAATTAATTGGATATGTAAACAGTAAAGATTACGATAAAATTAATGAAAAAGTTAAAACATTAACACCAAGCGGACAAAGTGTTTACCTATGGGCAGATACAAACTGGTCACATACATGGGGTGGTTTGGATAAAGATAGATCATACTTTGCATGGGAAATTGATAAGGATGCACTTGTAAAATACAATATAACAAATGCAGAAATTTCCGAAGAAGGAACGAAGATGACTATTACAAACACAAAACCTGTAAGCAAATTTAACCTTACATTGGTTAAATATGAACAAGGTTCAGACAAGACTTTATCAGGTGCATTATTTGAAATAACAATTAAAGATGAAAATGGTAACCCATTAAAAACAGTTAACGGAACAGAAATAAATAAATATCAACAAACTACATCTGCAGAATATGGAAGAATAAGCTTTGATGATCTTATAATCGATGGTGCTGATAAGAAATATACTGTTGAAATAACAGAGGTATTAGCTCCAGCAGGATATGAAAGAATCATGGATACAATATCATTCCAAGTAATTTCTAAATTAGCAGATGACGGAAGCTACATGTTAACACCAGGAGATTACACAGTAGCAAATACAAAACAATGTGAAGTTGATGAAAGTGGTAATGTTATTGTTAATGTTGAAGATAAAAAGACAGATAAAACAGAATTTGCAATTTATAAAAAGTGGGAAAATGTAAAAGATACAGAATTACCAGATTCAATAACAGTTGAATTATATCAAGTACCAGAAAACAAGCTTGATGCTTGGAACATAATAAAAGAAGAAGCAGATGCTAGACAAGAGTACTTATACAGAGGAGCATACGGTTCTGGCGGAAGAGTAACATTAACTAAAGATAATGCAATAAATAGCTCAACATGGTATTATAAATGGACAGATTTATCTAAAGAAAATAACGATACAAAAGTTAAAAATATTTACTATGTAATTGAAACAGACGGACCAGAAGGATTTATAACAACATATGAACCAAATAATTATAAGAGCCCAGATGTAAATACAGTTACAATTACTAATACTAAAGAAACTACACAATATACAATACAAAAAGTTTGGGATAAAAATGTACAAACTTCATCAATGCCAAGAACACTTCAAGTTTCACTGTTCGCATTTAATAAAAATGATGAAAATGATACTAAGTTATATAATGAATTAATTGGATATGTAAATAATAAACAGTATAATGAAATAAACAATAAAATTGCTGAATTAACAGACAAAAAAGTTGGTTCATCAATCGGATTGAGTGCTGGAAATCAATGGTCATTTACATGGAGTGAATTAAGTAAAGATAACAATTATTTTGCATGGGAAACTGATGCAAATGCACTTTCTAAATTTAATATCACAAATGCAGTAATTTCTGATGAAGGAACTAAAATGACTATTACAAATACACAACCTGAAGGTTCATTTAAATTAAAACTAATTAAGAAATTAACTAATACAAATATTACATTAGCAAATGCTAAATTCACTTTATCTATTAAAGATGAAGCTGGAAATGAATTAATACCAAATACATTATATGAATATAAAACTGATGCAAATGGTGAAATTGTTGTTGATAAATTAGCAATTACTGGACCTAATAAAGAATATACTGTAACAATTAAAGAAACAAAAGCACCAGCTGGATATGCAAAATTAACTGATGAAGTTTCATTCAAAGTTAAATCACATGCAAAAGCTGATGGATCTGGATTCGAATTAATTGCAAATGATTTAACTCCAATTAAAAATGCTAAAGATGCAAAAGTTACAGAAGATGGTATTGAAGTAACAATTTATAATGATTTAACTTCTCCTCATAAAGGTGTTAAAGATATTAAAAATCAAGATTCTGGATACTATGATAATGTAACTGGAAAAGTTTATACAAGTAAGGAAGAAGTAGCTAGTACATTACACGATTGGGTAATTCAAACTACAATTCCTGAAGGAATAACAGCATATACTACATATGAAATATCTGATGAAATTAATGAAAAATTAGTTTTTGCCGGATTAGATACTGTTAAAGTTAAATATGTAAATGGTGCTGACTTAACAAAGGATAAAGATTATAAAGTAACATATGATGAAGCATCTAGAATGTTAAAAGTAACATTTATAGATGAAAGCTTTAAAGGTGGATATAACCTTGAAGTTGGTAAAGATGTTGAAATTAGATTTAATACAACATTTGCACTTGATAATGATGGAAATATTATAGCTATTAACGAAGAAGTTCCAAACCAAGCTAAATTAACTTATGGAAATGATAGTAATAATAAACAAACAAAATTAACTGAAATTCCAGAAGTTCATACAGGTGGAGTAGGAATATACAAATATGATAAGAAAACTAATAAAGCTTTGGAAGGTGCACACTTTAAAATTGCAACAAGCAAAGAAAATGCTTTAGCAGGAATATTTGTAAAAGACGGAAATGGTCAAGATATTGAAAAAGTTACAAATTCAAACGGTTTAGCAGAGTTTGCAGGATTAGAATTTGGAGAAGATGCTTTAAATAAAGCAGAATATGAAACTTATGATTCTATAACAGGAGCAAAAGTTTATAAATACGATACAAGCAAATTATCTACAACATATTATTTAGTAGAAACTGAATCTCCAAAAGGATACTTAAAACTTGAAGAGCCTGTTGAAGTTTTTGTAAAAGTAGGTAGCTACGATATGAAAGATATTACATCATTAGTTCAAGTTGGAAACGAAGAAGGTATTTATGATTTATCATTACGTAAATTTATAACAGCTGTAAAAGATACAGCAAAAGGAACAGAAGAAGAAGTTACATCAAGAATTCCACAAGTTGATTTAACAAAGTTAGCAAGCGGAGAAAGTACAACAGCAACATATACACATCCAAAAGACCCAGTATTAGTTCATACAACAGATATAGTAACATATACAATAAGAATTTATAACGAAGGTCCACAAGATGCATATGCAAGCATTGTTAAAGACGATATTCCAGATGGATTACAATTTGTTCAATACACTAAAGGTGATGGAAGCTTAAATGCTGAATACAGATGGAAATTAGTGGATGAAAATGATAACGAAGTAACAGATGTTTCTAAAGCAAAATATATAGTAACTGATTACTTATCTAAAGAACAAGATAAGACACCAGGAGCTAACCTATTAAAGGCTTATAAACCAGGAACTATGAGTGAATTAGATTATAGAGATGTAAAAGTTCAATTCAAAGTAACTGAACCAACTACATCAGACAGAATTTTAATAAATTACGCACAAATATCTAAAGAAACTGATAGCAGTGGAAGAGTAGTAAGAGATAGAGATTCAACACCAAACGTATGGGTAGAAGGTGAAGATGATCAAGATATTGAAAAAGTTAGAGTACAATATTTTGACTTAAGCCTACGTAAATGGGTAACACAAGCTATAGTAACAGAAAACGGTAAAACAGTAGTAACACAAACAGGACACAAAGCAGAAGATGATCCAGAAGAAGTAGTAAAAGTTGATTTAAAGAAGAGCAAGATTAACAACGTAGTTGTTAAATTCAGATATAGTATACGTATAACAAATGAAGGAGAAATAGCCGGAGAAGCAACAGAAATAAGAGATGATATACCACAAGGATTGAAGTTCGTAGCTGAAGATAACCCAGATTGGAGAGAAGAAAATGGTCAAATAGTAACAAATAAATTAGAGCATACAACATTACAACCAGGAGAAAGTGCAGAAGTAGAAATACTATTAACATGGATAAACAGTGCAAACAACATGGGAGTAATGACAAACGTAGCCGAAATAAACAAAGACCACAACGATTACGGAGCACCAGACATAGACTCAACACCAGGCAACAACGTACCAGGTGAAGACGACATAGACGACGCACCAGTAATGTTAACAGTAAAAACCGGATCAGAATACATCCTATACGCAAGCATAGCCCTATCAGCAATTGCAGTAATAGCCGTAGGAGGAAAAGTAATAAAGAAAAAAGTAATGAGAAACATATAACATAAACAAACCAAACAAAAAAAGAAGGAGGCTCAGCCTCCCTCTTTTTTTTTGCTCTACCCCTCAAAAATGGGAACGGTCCTGGAAGGAGAAAAAGGGGGACGGTCCTGAGGGAGAAAAAAGAGGGACGGTCCTGAGGGAGAAAAAAGAGAGACGGTCCTGGAAGGAAGAAAAGAGGGACGGTCATGGAAGGAGAAAAAAGGGGACGGTCCTGAAAGAAAAAATAAAGGACCGTCCCTACTTTTTTTATATAAAAAAATAAGATATAATAAAGAAAATTTTATCGAAAGGAGAATATAAAGATGAAATTGAACTTTGAAAATGATTATTATAGAAAAGAAGCTTTCGAAAATTCAAAAAAATCAAATTACGAAAATAACAATACTTCTGAAGATGCATTCTTATTAATTTTAAAGGACATAAAAAAAGAAGATCTATCTAATTTAATTACATTGATTCAACAAACTTTCATAAAAAAATATAATCTAAATTTAACAGAGGACGAGGCATACGAAATAACTCAAAGAGATGGTCTTAAGTTAGAATATAAAAAATTGTTATTAGAGCTTGCATACAAATGTATCGATAATGGCCAACATTTAGGAAATAATACAATTCTGGACGGAAAGATTAACACAAGCAGTTGGATAAGTCATTCTTTATTTGAAGGGCGACTATGCAGTCAGCTTGCTCTAAAAGATGGACTTAATCCAGAAACTGCCCAAAAAATTGGAATACTACACGATTATGGCAGAAAATATACTCATTCATTTGAGCATGTAATTGTAGGATTTGAAAAGCTTATTGATTTAGGTTGGAACGCAGAGGCCATTGCTTGTTTGACCCATTCATTTGTAAATGGAAATAGATGCGCCAATAACGAACCGGCAGAAGATGGGTTTTATGTAGATGACACAGGTAATCCTCGATGGGAAGAAAACACTGCAAAAGATGATATAACAAAATTTTTAGAAAATTACCAATATAATGAGTATGATAATATTTTAACTATAGCCGATCTAATGGCAACAGATAAAGGGATAGTATCTCCTTTTGATAGAATAGAAGACATAGCAACTCGAAAGAAACTAGATGTTAAAAATAGAGCATATTTCATAGCAGAATTTACAAATAAATTAAATGAATTCATGGGCAAAGTATACAAAAATAATTCCAAAAATGAAGAGCCCATAAAAGCAACAAAAGATGTATCTTTGGAACAGATAATGAAAAAATTTAAAACAGTTTCAGATGAATTTTTCGAGGAATACAAAACAAAGGGAGATCGTAACATTTTTTAAATTTTTACTTTACATAAGTTGACAAAGTGAAAAAAAAGTGGTATAATAATATTTACAGATGTGTACTTAGTACTGAGCTAGATTATTTTTCAATTGATGTCTGGCAAAATGATAAATTGATCATCTTATTGGAGGAATATGTAAGATGAAAAATTATGAAAATGTGGAAAAGTATCCGGCGGTAGGAAGATTAAATCTCAGAACTGGGGAGGTCGAGAGAATGCCCAAAGGAAAGCACAACGGCGAGTATACAGGAATTTTGTATAACGGCGATTGCCGGGTTTACAAGAAGCCTGTACTTCATCAACTGAAGCACATGAAGTGTGACACTGATGTCATTAAGAAGGTTAAAAAATCAAGGGGCGATTTAGAAATTGCTCGGATCTTGATTGAGGCAAACTTGATGAATGTTCTTGTCCATGTGTTTAATGCTTGTGACGCAAGTGTGTCAGTTAGCGACTACATTGATGAAGAATACGAGAAGGTGATTCAGGAATTCAGAACCTGGGGGGACAACAACATCACTCCGGAAAAAATCTGTAATTCTGATGAACCATGGCAGGAAACTATCGGAAAAATCGACGCTGAAATTGCCAAAAAAGCTGATGCGGGAATTGAAAAACTCGCGGAAGTAAAAGAGCGATGTGATGCTGTTCGAGAAAAGTTTTCGGTAGCAAGAGCTGAAGAACTGAAGAGGCTTGAAAAAGAGCTTCAGGATCTGAGAATGGAAAAGGAGGCCATAAAGGAGAAGCTTAGAGACATTGAAGGCAACTAACTAACCACAGGGGAGTGGGCAAGTCGTAAAAAACTTGCCCGCTCTTTTTCTTTGTCAAAATTTTCTTCTTCACTTTTTTATTTTTTTAATCTTAATGTATTTAAAATAACTGTCAAACTGCTAAATACCATTGCTAAACTTGCTATCATTGGATTTATTGAAATTCCAATTGGTTTTAATAGTCCAATAGCTATTGGTATCATTAGTAGATTATAAAAAAATGCCCAGAATAAGTTTTGTTTGATATTTTTAATTGTTTTTTCACTAATCGTAATTAATTTTAAAATTGAGCTTAAATCATTTTTTGTTAATATAACATCTGATGAGTCCATTGCGATGTCTGTTCCGCTTTGTACGCTTACTCCGATGTCGCTGTTGGCTAG
>CAKQTF010000028.1 GCA_934276695.1 uncultured Spirochaetales bacterium | reverse complement strand
GGCGCACATAAGGCAGATCGTGTCAGAAGTGAATAAGAATCTTGTCGGATACAAGAAGATCGAGAAGATCACAATCGTTGATAAGCCAATGGAAGTCACAACGACGCAGAAGATAAAGCGGAGGACAGTCAAGGCCTGAGGAAAGCCGTCACTATCCTTCAAAGCAAAATATCATTATAATGATGCCATGAGAACAGTTATCAGAAATACGCTGATCCTTCCCATGACGGACAGGAACAGGCAGATTACCGGGGATATCCTGATCAATGACGGGAAGATAATCCAGGTCGGCGGCACAGCTGAGATAAATGATGGCGATACTGTGATTGATGGACGGAACCATATTGCGCTTCCGTCTTTCATCAATGCGCATACACATCTTGCAATGGTCCTGATGAGGAACTACAAGGACACATGCGATGAGCTTATGAGCTGGCTGTCCGAGATATTCCCGATTGAAGACAAGCTCAATGATGAGGATATATATGCAGCATCCCTGCTTGGGACTGCGGAGCTGATAAAGAGCGGCACAACATGCTTTGCTGATATGTACTTCAATTCCTGGGAGACTGTCAGAGCTGTTAAGAAGGCAGGAATACGTGCCATAATCGGACAGACATTCTTCGGCGATGAGAAAGAGACTGAGCTGAGGATAAAGGAACGGTATCCCAGGACTCTTGAGGCAATTGACGGTGATGACAGATTCAGGGTCGATGCAGCTGTCCATTCAGTCTACACATGCACAGAAGGAGCATACAGGCGTGCTGCAGAATGGGCCAGAGAGATAGGCGGATATATGAACACGCATCTCTCCGAGACAAAGACAGAGCTTAATGGATGCCTCAGAGAGCATGGGATGAGGCCTGCCGAGTATCTCGATTCAATAGGCGCATTCATTGATGGGAAGACCTACCTTGCGCATGGTGTATGGCTGAATGATGATGAGCTCAGGATCATAAAGCGCCACAATGCATCAGTAGTGCATAATCCGATCTCAAACTGCAAGCTTGCGTCAGGCATTGCGGATATACACCATTACATGGAAATGGGGATAAATCTCGCACTCGGCACCGATGGAGCCAGCTCAAACAACAATCTTAATATGCTGAAGGAAGTGAATGCAGCCTCCCTCCTCTGCACTGTAAGCAATATGAGCCCAGCTGCGATGACTCCATATGATATCCTGAGAATGGCTACAGCAGGATCAGCAGAAGCCATAGGAGTTGCTGATAGGATCGGCACAATCGAGATAGGCAAAGAGGCAGATATAACGCTGATCAATACAGATGCTGTGAATATGACACCGCTTAATGATCCATATTCAGCAGTCGTTTTCTCTGCTGACAGATCAAACATAGATTATGTGTTCTCCAGAGGAGAGGCAGTCCTTGAGAAAGGCATTCTGACAAATCTGGATGAAGAAGAGATTATGCATAGCACAAGCAGGCAATGGCAGGATATTCTAAGGAGATAGTTTTATGGGAGATTTCTTTTTTGACAGGGACATATCAAAGGATGTGCTTAATGACAAGGCTGAAAGGAAGGTCCTTGCCCATGGGAAGGAGCTGATGGTCTGCCATCTGTATTTTGAGGCAGGCGGTGTCGGTGAACCGCATAGGCATCCGCACACCCAATGCACATTCGTGATTTCCGGCACCTATGAATTCAATCTCGATGGAGACAATACAGTGATCAAGGCTGGCGATTCAGTGTTCATACCATCCAATGCACTTCATGGTCTCGTCTGCCTTGAGAAGGGAGAGATCCTTGATATATTCACACCAGAGAGGGAGGATTTTCTTGTATGATGGAGAATTTCAGAGCACTTGAATTCATAAACGGAGAGCTTAAGCTGATCGACCAGAGAGCTCTTCCAGGAAGCCTTACATACTTCCATGCAAAAACAAGCAGCGATGTCGCATTCGCAATCAGGGATATGATCGTGAGAGGTGCACCGGCAATCGGAGGAGCAGCGGGATACGGAGTATACCTTGCAGCTTTAGAGGCAGGGAACGATGATGATCTCTTCGAGAGCAAATGCGATGCAATACGCTCTTCAAGACCCACTGCCGTAAATCTCATGGGGGCAGTAGACAGGATGAAGAGGAAGGCCATGGAATGCGGCAGGGATCCAGAAGAGCTGAAAGCCGAAGCAGACAGGATAGTCGAAGAGGACATTGCAATGAATAAGAGGATCGGAGAGATCGGGCAGAGCGTTGTAAGGCCTGGTGCGACAATCCTGACACACTGCAATACAGGAGCTCTAGCAACATGCGGATGGGGAACTGCACTCGGTGTGATCAAGAGCGCTTTCTACAGTGGCAAGAACATCTCTGTATATGCGGATGAGACACGCCCGAGGTTCCAGGGTGCGCGTCTCACAGCATGGGAGCTCACAGAAGCAGGCATTCCTTCAACACTGATACCAGACAGCGCAGCCGCAACACTGATCCGTGATGGTAAGATAGACCTTGTGATTCTCGGAGCAGACAGGATAACAGCTGAAGGCGATGTCGCGAATAAGCTCGGGACCTTTGCGCTTTCAGTCATATGCAAGGCATATGGTGTGCCTTTCTACTCAGCAGCGCCTACAACAACAATTGACTTCAGCATGAGGAAAGGAAAGGACATCCCTATAGAGGAGCGTGATCCTGATGAGGTGAAAAGGCCTGGAGGAGTCCTTGTAGCGCCTGATAGCATCAACGTCTACAACCCAAGCTTTGATGTCACACCTCACCAGAATATAACAGGGATAATAACGGAGAAAGGAATAATCAGAGAGCCTTTCGATGTGAACATCGAATACATAAAGAACGGCGGCACGCTAGCCTGAGAATGTATATGAGGTTTTCTAAGAAGCATGTTTCCTGAGAAGTCAGAAAACATGCCTTTCCAGTTAAAAAGGCCTTCAGCCAGGTTATGCCACAGCTGAAGGCCAATCATATGCGCGGGTCATTATTTCAGTATGATCCTGAAATAGCGCTTCGTCCCTGCCTTGAGGAGAATCTCTGAGTTATCATCAGCATCAGCTGATGTAAGCACAGTCTTAGGATCTGTGATCTTCTTCCCATTCACCTCAGCTCCGCCCTGCGTCACAAGACGGCGAGACTCGCCGTTTGTTGCACAGAGTCCAGACTTCGTGAAGAGATCGAGGATACCGATTCCGGATGCTGGCATCTCAACCTCGAGAGATGGCATTCCATCCCTGTTTGCAGAACCATCAACAGAGAATAAGGCCTTTGCGGCATCCCTTGCCTTAAGAGCTTCTTCCTCACCATGGATTATCTTAGTCTGCTCGAATGCAAGCCTTTCCTTCGCTTCATTTATATTCCTTGAAGGGTCTTCATATTCAGCTATCTCATCAAGATCCATGAATGTGAATATCTTCATGAACTTGACAACATCAGCATCATTCACGTTTCTCCAGTACTGATAGAAATCATAAGGAGAGTACATCCCCGGATCCAAGAACACAGCCCCCTTCTCGCTCTTTCCCATCTTCTTTCCATCACTGCGCATGATCAGATTGAATGTAAGGCCAAAGCACTGAGGACCGTTCATCCTGTTGATCAGGTCTATTCCTGCAACGATATTGCCCCACTGATCCGCTCCTCCGATCTGAAGCCTGACACCAGAGCGCTTGTTGAGCTGCAGGAAGTCATATGACTGAAGAAGCTGGTAATTGAACTCGATGAATGAGAGCCCGCGTTCAAGCCTCTGCTTAACGCCTTCAAAAGTCAGCATCCTGTTAACGGAGAAATATACACCGATATCACGGAGGAAATCGATATAGTTGAGCCCTACAAGCCAGTCTGCATTGTTCATCACAGTTGCCTTTCCATAGCCATTGCTGCCAGTGCCGCTGAAATCAACAATCTTTCCAAGCTGCTTTGTAATTGCCTCAGCATTTGATGCAATCTGCTCTTTTGTGAGGATCTTGCGCATCTCGGTCTTACCGGAAGGGTCCCCGATAAGGCCTGTACCACCACCTACAAGCGCAACTGGATTATTCCCGCATGCCTGAAGATGATGCATTGCAAAGAATGGCACGATATGCCCGATATGCAGAGAAGGACCTGTCGGGTCAACACCGCAGTAGAATGAGACAGGCTCCTTATCCATCAGATCTGAAAGCTGATCAATATCAGTGCATGCGTTGATGAATCCCCTATCCTGAAGGATCTTCAATCCCTTATTCATTGTTATACCCTCTTGTAATCCTTGTTAGCCTGATGGATGAATGGAACAATCTGATCAACAGATATCCTTTCCTGCTTCATTGAATCCCTGAATCTGACAGTGACAGTCTGATCCTCAAGTGTCTGGTAATCAACAGTGATGCAGTACGGTGTACCGATCTCATCCATTCTTCTGTAGCGGCGTCCAACTGCACCGCTCTGGTCAAAGAATGTAGTGAAGTCAGAACGCAGACTATGCTCAAGCTTTGAAGCATACTCACCGAGGCCATCCTTCTTTACAAGAGGAAGAACAGCGACCTTGACAGGAGCGATAAGAGGATGGAAGTGCATCACAGTCCTTGTATCGCCTTCCGGTGTTGCTTCCTCATCATAAGCATCTGAGAGAGCCATCAGGACATTCCTTGTAAGACCTGCTGATGTCTCAACAACATATGGGATATATCTCTCATTTGTCTCAGGATCAAGATATGTCATATCCTTGCCACTGAACTTCTGATGCTGTGTAAGATCATAATCAGTCCTTGAATGTACACCTTCAAGCTCCTGCCATCCCATCGGGAAGAGGAACTGGATATCGTATGCATCCTTTGCATAGAATGCAAGCTCATCCGGACCATGCTGATGCCATCTGAGATGCTCTGGATGGATTCCCATCTTCTTGTAGAATTCCATTCTCTGCTCTCTCCAGTACGGGAACCAGTGCTCATCTGTGCCTGGCTTGCAGAAGAACTGCATCTCCATCTGCTCAAACTCGCATGATCTGAATATGAAGTTCTTTGTAGTGATCTCATTCCTGAAGGACTTTCCGACCTGTGCGATTCCGAATGGGATCTTCACACGTGATGACTGAAGGACATTCTTGAAATCAACATAGATGCCCTGGGCTGTCTCCGGCCTGAGGTACACAACAGATGCAGCATCAGCATTCGCACCGATATGCGTGCTGAACATCAGGTTGAAGTTCCTAGGCTCAGTGAAGCTGTCCTTGTTGCCACAGACAGGACAAGGCTTCGTAAGATCGATCTGATCTGCTCTGAAACGTGATTTACAGCACTTGCAGTCAACCATTGGATCTGTGAAGTTCGATACATGGCCAGAAGCTTCCCACACACGAGGATGCATAAGGATAGATGCATCAAGACCAACTATATTGTCATGCATCTGCGTCATTTCCTTCCACCAGAAATCACGGATATTATTCTTCAGTTCAACACCCATCGGACCATAGTCATATGCGCCATTGAGACCTCCATAGATCTCACTTGACTGGAATATGAAGCCCCTTCTCCTGCAAAGAGAGACAATCTTGTCCATTGTAACTTCTGCCATTCTACTTATCCTCCAAAAAACTTATGGCTCTTTCAAGACGAGCCTTTGTAACATCTAATCCCAATAATCTGATTGAATCAAACAGTGGAAGTGAGACTGTTGAATTTGTTATAGCAACCCTTATTGGCTGGAAAACACCATTGACCTTTATTCCAAGCTCTTCAGAAAGGGATGCAAGCTTCTGCTCAATCACACTCTCCTCCTCCCCTGACTCAAGCCCGGAGATAAGGATCTCAGCACCGCTCTTAAGCGCCTTTTTTGTCTTATCTGGATCACTGCCTTTTGCAACAAACAGCTGAGGATCCTCAACCATCTGATCCCTGAATATGAACGCTGTGAGCGGAATGACATCAGAGAGGACCTTCATGCGCTCCTTCACAGGCGGAACAAGCTTCATGATAAGGGCCTTCTCATCATCTGACGGAGGAGTGCTGACATAGCCTTCCTTCTCAAGATATGGTGTGATCAGCTCTGCAAGCCTATCATCAGAAGTGCTTCTGATATACTGTCCGTTGAACCAGTCAAGCTTCTTATAATCGAATACGCCTGGGGCCTTATGAATGCCTTCCATACTGAAGCACTTCTCCAGTTCCTCTTTTGTGAAGAACTCCGTTGATCCATCAAGGGACCATCCGACAAGCGTCACGTAGTTGATTATCGCCTCAGGAAGATATCCTTTTGCCCTGAAATCCCTTACAGCCGTCGAGCCATGGCGCTTGCTTAGCTTCTGCCCATCCTTTCCCATGACCATTGGCAGATGACAGTATACTGGAGGCTCCCATCCGAATGCCTGGTAAAGAAGGATATGCAGAGGCCCTGATGGAATCCATTCCTGGGCCCTCATTATATGAGTTATGCCCATAAGGTGGTCATCGATTACATTTGCAAGGTGATATGTCGGGAAGCCATCACTCTTCAGGAGTATAGGATCAGGGGATACATCCTTGTTCCTTCTTGTTATATCGCCCATGAGGACATCATGGAATGTCGTCTTTCCCTCACGTGGCACACGTAGCCTGATGACAGGCTTGATTCCCTGTCTCTCATATTCCGCACGCTCCTCATCGGTAAGATCCGCACAGTGCCTGTCATATCCCTGATACTCGCTCTTTGATGCAATCTGCTCCTGCCTCACTCTCTCAAGGCGTTCTGGGGAACAATAGCAGTAATATGCCTTACCATCCTTCACAAGCTGCTCAGCATACTTTTTATAGAGCTCAAAGCGCTCGGACTGGATATACGGACCATATGGGCCACCGACAACAGGGCCTTCATCCCATTTTATCCCAAGCCAGTCAAGCGTATCATATAGATCCTGCAGTGATTCATCTGTATAGCGTTCCCTGTCTGTATCCTCGACACGGAGAATGAACTTCCCGCCATGGGACTTTGCAAAGAAATAATTGAACAATGCGGTGCGTATTCCACCTATGTGCTGTAGCCCTGTTGGAGACGGGGCATAGCGAACACGAACTTCCATCTGAAAAACTCCTTGAATGCAGTACCATTCTATTCACTTATATGAAAAGAAACAACATAAAGAGCAAAGCTCTATGCAATGAAAGACACAATGGACCTCACTGCCTCCTCCTCTGCATTGCTGTCCTTATCATAGAAGATGTAGTGGGATGCGCCTTCTATCATCCTGATATCCAGCGGTGCGCTCATATGAGCCCTGATATAATCAGGATATGACGGATTCGGCAGGATTGTATCATTCTCAAGCACAAGCACCTCAACAGGAATGCGGATTGCAGGAAGGCTATCTGCAGCTCTCCTCATCAGCAGATGAAGCTCTAGGATCTGCCTTACATACACCCAGGACCAGTACTGCTTTCCAAGATAAAGATCATCCTTAGGCGCACCTTCGTAATGCATATGGTATGCTGGATTTGTATGCCATGAATGAGGAAAGCGCTTGATAAGCACAGAGATTGCTTTTGCAAAGGCAGGGGACACAGGAAGCTTCTCTCCTGCATAAACGGCAGGAGCAGCAACCGCAGCCTTGCGTATTCCATCGACTTCAGCTGCGGTTATCAGTGCAATGCCACCGCCCATCGAATGCCCCACAAGATAGACATTCCTATATGACCTCACAAGGTCTGAGGCTGCATTCTCAGCAAACCGGATCCAGTCATCCATCCTGGACTTCTCAAAATCACGGCCGCTTGTACCATGGCCTGGCAGCCTTGGAACGTAGACATCACAGCCTGCCTTATACAGATCAGCAGCAGGCCTGACCATCTCGCCAGGATAGCCTGTGTATCCATGGATGCATAGCACAGCATTATCGCTCTTCCGGCTGTGCTTCAATGAAAAAGAGCGCCCTGCATCGCAAGGCGCAACCTTATCCTGATAGACGCCATCATACCAGGATGATGGCACGCTATACTCTCCTGTAATCACCAGGAAGCCTCCTCAAGCAGGTTAAGAAGATCAATTCGGCTTCTAACCTCTGTTTTCGAGAAAATATTAGCAATATGATTATTCACAGTGTTAACTGAGATACAGAGTCTATCAGCAATCTCCTTGTTGGTATAGCCCTGCTTTATCAGCCTTATGACATCAAGCTCCCTCTCTGTTATCTTGTATTCCATCACTCTCTCAAGAGTCAGCTCCCGCTTCTCGCGGTTCTTCTCTTCCTTCTCATTCTCGTGGCTCAGCACAATGTAAAGGAATACAAGCGAGTATATCGAATATGCTATCGCATAGACAGGAATCGCAGTGAATGAGAAAGAAGAGAAAAGAAGCGTGAGGATGAATACAGGGACCATAGAGAGCGAGATTATCATGAATGTCCTGCATGCAATCTTCACTCTATGGTTTGAAATTGTATGCCTATGGAAGAAGAAGAGGCAGACTCCATAGGCAATAACGCTGGCCCCAAGGCATGACTGGGCAATAGCTAATGCTGGATAACGGAATATCTGGAATAACACAGATACAGCAAGATAGCAGACGCCTTCAATGAAAGAGGCTGTCTTTGCCCAGCGTGCCATTGGCTTTGCAATCATCCAGTTCATATAGAAATAGCAGAAGACAAGAAGGAACGAAGTATCTGCAATATAGAAGACCTCCCAAACTAAATGCAGTACGGTTCTGAGCGTTCCACCATACATCAGGCTGCAGAACTGGTCCAGCGCAAAGAGCATCGCCATTCCAAGAAGACTGGATGATAGGACAACCGACCATCCTGTCTCCTTCTTATGTTCCCTCATATGCCACACTATCGTAAGAGCAAAGTCCATTGAGATCAGGGCTAAGGCAAATAATGATAATAGCAGTGGCATGGAATCCATTGTCTATCTCCTGTTCTTCTGATTATGGGACATATCAGCCTTTCCGCATACAGTCTTCAGATCATCGAAGAATGCAGGAAGCGATGTTGCATCATATCCCTTCTCAAAGGAGACAAGCTCATTATAATCACGGGCATTCCTGTCAGCCTCAGCAAGCTTTGGATAAAGGCTGAAGTTGAGGTTGATGCCTTTTGTGAGGAAATAGGAGGAAGAGAGCTCATAGTCCGCAATTGATTTCCGGACAGAATCCCTGACCTCTTCAGGACTTCCGATATAAGCTTTCGGCCTAGCCAGGAACATCAGGAAATACAGATCGAATGAAGGCTCAAAATACAGCATCCTGAGCTTCTTCTTCGCTGCGTACTCCTCAGCGTTCTCAACATCCTCAAGCGCAGCAGACACATCATCAAGGCCGAATGCTACCCAGCAGGATGTGTACTTTCCCCTGTTTCTCAGCTTCCCGGCATAATCAAGGAGCTTCTCTAGCGGCATTGAAGACGGAGCAGCAACAACTGTGAGGTTTGAATACCTGCAATCCTTTCTCATCTGGGAGAAGAAGATTGCCTCAGCTTCCTTAGCACAGACAAGGAGCATTGTCTCCTTTGCCTCAACTCTATTCCTCTTTCGCACTACCATCAGACTTCCTCCTTCTTTACAGGTGTTCCATCGTGCATGAAGCAGAACTCACTTTCAAGAGGGACAGCACCGAACATACCCTGAAGATATCTATCATATGTTGATATCCTTCCCTTTGCTCCCCTGAAGTCAGCAAGAGAGAAGTACTCTGTCGCACTGTCTGCACCCTTCTGCGCAAACCATACGGAATCCTTCCTGAGAAGGCCCTCCCTCAGAAGCGCCGGATTGCAGTCAACGACTATCAGCTGAGACTCTGTTGCGCAGGCTGTGAAGATCTCAACAAGATGGCAGAGCACATAAGGATGCAGAAGCTGACCAAAATCATCGATGACCAGTGTCCTGCTTGTTATGAATGCCTCAAAGAATGAGACAGCCATGACGATAAGACGCCTTAATGAGAGGCTTTCCTTCATGAAGACCTGCCCATAGGCCTCACTATCACCTTTGTTCACGAA
>CAKQTF010000027.1 GCA_934276695.1 uncultured Spirochaetales bacterium | reverse complement strand
GTTGAATGCAGCTGTCTTTGTATCCATGCTGAAGAAATAAGAGAGGATCATCAGATTGATCGGTCCACCGCCGATTCCAAGGAATGATGAGAGAATTCCCAGAAAGCCACCGGCTAATACAGCAAATGCAGAATTCCTGATATCAAGTTTCCTTATCCTAGCCTTCTTCAGCGTATACACGAATACGGCTCCAGTAAGAAGGACCATGATTATGTTCTGGACAAGGCTGACCATCATAGCATCCGAAGCCCTGTCCCTTATGATGTTGAACAGCTGCTTGCCAGCTACGCCTCCGACGGCTGCTCCTAGAGCAAGCATGACTGCACGCCTGTCAATGCGCTTAATCTCATCATGGCTTCTGATGAGTGATGCAATAGTCATTGCAAGCACAGTAGTACCGGACATGAATGAGATCTGATTGCTTGTCATTGTGCATACAGCATCCATCACAGGCTTAATAAGGACTCCGCCACCGATTCCGCTGATTGATCCGACAACAGTGGCAATCAGCACAGTCAAAAGAACAATTATCTCCATTATGCTTCCTTCTCTGTCCGGCCTGCTCTATCCGCATACCAGTCAGCCAACATGATTATAAACAAAACAGCAATGGCTTGCATTGTATTTTCTTAAATTTTTTAAATAAATGGACAAGCAAATCCATTATCCTAATATATCATTATATTAGAATAAATTAAAACAGCAAATAAATAAGAGGAAAACGCATCAGGATACTGTTCTAGGCTTATTTTTTTTCAATCTTGCCTATCTCAGCTTTGATATTAGACTCAAATTGTTATAATCTAGCGTAAGCTTCAGGAGGTTTTATGGACAAGAAGTATTATAGCTACACAGCAGATCAGCTGAAGGAAGGGAGAATACCTGTTAAATGCCTTGGAGACAGCGGCGAGGTCTTCTCTGAGATCGCGCATATAATGGCAGATGAGATAGAGGCTAACAACAAGAAGGGAAAGAAGACCGTATTCATATGCCCTGTAGGCCCAGTCGGGCAGTATCCGATCTTCGTACGTCTTGTCAAGGAAAGAAAGCTCTCACTGAAGAACTGCTGGTTCTTCAATATGGATGAGTATCTGGATAATGACAGGAAATACATACCGATGGAGAGTCCTCTGTCATTCAGGGGCTTCATGGAGAGAACAGTTTATTCTCAGATCCCTGAAGAGCTGAATGTCCCTGAGAGCCAGAGATTCTTCCCCGATCCATCAGATCCGGAGAGCGTCGGAAGGAAGATTGAAGAACTTGGCGGAGTCGATATATGCTTCGGAGGAATCGGGATCAACGGCCATCTTGCATTCAATGAGGCAGAGGATGTCACTGCAGAGGAATTTGCAGAGAGAGATACCAGAGTGCTTGCAATATCGAGGGAGACAAGATGTGCAAACGCAATCGGGGACCTCAATGGCGCAATCGACGCAATGCCTGTATATGCAATAACAATCGGAATCAAGGAGATCCTTGCATCAAGGAAGGTCGTTCTCGGAGTATTCAGGCCCTGGCACAGAGCTGTGCTCAGGCAGGCCATCTTCGACGAGCCATCAGGACACTTCCCTGTGACACTGCTTCAGAAGCATCCGGATGCAGTGATCCTCGCAAATAACATAGCATCAGCAAAAGCCTTCTGATAATAGGCATGAAAGCATAAGGCAGCCCAGATGTGCTGCCTTATCTTTTAAAAGGCTGAAAAAAGTTCAGCCTACCGTTTTAGCCATCCTGCTTTAGACTTTTACCTAATAAACAAATGGAGGCTATGATGGCTGACAACAGAGATAAGGAAGGAAAGAAGATAAGCGATAAGGCGAAGAACAAGCTATGGCTTGCAATCTCACTGCTCTGCGCTATCGGTCTATGGACGCTTCTTTCCATACTACCAGCAACATCCCGTTCTTTTCCTAATATCATCGTCACATTCAAGCAGATCGGCGTAATGTACAAGAGAGGTGTCCTTCTTAAGGATATAAGCTCTTCACTGATCTCCGTATCTGCAGGATATGCACTCGGATTCTGCATTGCACTTCCACTGGCAATACTGATGGCATGGTACAATCCAGTAAGAAGGATAATACAGCCATGGATCCAGTTCATCAGGAACATCCCGCCTCTTGCATATGTTCCGCTGATCGTAATCGCTGCAGGTGTAGGCCGTAAGCCTCAGATCATAGTGATCACGATTGCAACATGCCTTCTGATGTGCATAACGATGTACCAGGGAATCGTCAATATCGATGAGACCCTGATCAAGGCAGCCAGAGTCCTCGGAGCTAAGGATAAGGATATATTCCTGCATGTTCTCGCTCCTGCGTCTCTCCCGTTCATCCTCACAGCTGTGAGACTCGGTGCATCATGTGCACTCACAACACTCATCGCTGCCGAGTCCACAGGAGCATTTGCTGGCCTCGGCATGAGAATAAGATCGCTCAATAATAACTTTGAGACAGCGCCGATGCTGCTGTATATTATTCTCATAGGCATAATCGGAGTGACAGTTGAGAAAATCATAACAATACTTGAAAGGAAGTTAACAGGATGGCAGGAGAAGAGAGAAATATAAAAGTCAGGATTGAGAATGTAAAGAAGACTTACCAGGGAAGAAATGGTGAAGTCGTAGCTCTCAACGGTGTCAGCCTTGATATAATGGACAATGAGTTCATAACTGTCGTAGGGCCATCAGGCTGCGGAAAGTCCACTATCCTTAACATAATGGCAGGGCTTCTTGAGCCTACAAGCGGAAGGATCCTCTGCGATGGGAAGGAAATACATGGTACAGGTCCAGACAGAGGAGTTGTATTCCAGCAGTATGCACTCTTTCCATGGCTGACTGTGAAGAAGAATGTCCTGTTCCCGCTTCAGATGAAAGGGATAAAAGGACAGGAAGCAGAGGATATTGCCATGAAATACATAAAGATGGTAGATCTCGAGAAGTTCTGCAACCACTACCCGAAAGAGCTCTCCGGCGGAATGAAGCAGCGTGTTGCAATAGCAAGAGCATATGCTGCGAACCCTGAAGTCCTTCTTATGGATGAGCCTTTCGGAGCTCTGGACGCACAGACGAGGACACAGCTTCAGCAGGAGCTGCTTGAGACATGGGAGAAGGAAAGGAAGACATGCTTCTTCATCACCCATGATGTTGATGAGGCACTCATCCTAGGACAGCGCGTTGTCATAATGTCTGCACGCCCAGGAAGGATAAAGGATATTGTACCAGTGGATATCCCTTATCCTAGGGATCAGGAGACAAAGATGAGCCCGAGATTCCTTGAGCTGAAGAACCAGATCTGGTCACAGGTCTATCAGGAATACCTGGAAGTCAGGAAATAAACGCAATCAGATAGCATCTGCTATTAAAAAAGGAGAAATACAAATGAAGAAACTAATGACAGTAATGCTCGTGATGCTGCTCTCTGTCACAGCAGTATTCGCACAGGGAGCATCAGAGGCAAGCTCAGCACAGAAGACAGAGCTCAGGACTCTCAATGTTGCTTATATGCCTAACTACTCATCACTCTGCTCTGTGGTATCTGCCATTGAGCTCGGCGCTTTTGAGAAGGAAGGTCTCAAGATCAATCTTGTCGAGTTTGCAGATGGTCCTACAATCATAGCAGCTATGGAATCAGGCTCTATCGATATCGGATATATCGGACATGGCGCTCATAAGCTCTGCATCAACGGAAGAGCATCAATCTTCGCTATCTCACACCTCGGAAACGGAGATGCCATCATCGGGCTCAAGAGCCATGGAGTATCTGATCTCAAGGATCTCAAGGGCAAGAAGGTCGGCTATGCATCAGGCACTTCATCTGAGAACATCCTCCAGCTCGCGCTCAAGAGAGCAGGCCTCACAATGGACGATATAAAGGCATATGAGATGGATGCATCAGCTATCACATCAGCAATGACATCCGGAGCACTGGATGCATGCGCAACATGGACTCCATCAACAGAGACAATCGTAAACCAGATCGGAAGCGATGCAGCAGTAATCGCAAGGAATGAGACATTCTCTGACGAGACAGTCAACATCGCATCCTGGATTGTAATGCCGAAGTGGGCTGAAGCAAACCATGACACACTCGTCAAGTTCACAAGAGCACTCTATGTAGGTGCTGACTACAGAGCTAAGGAAGAGAATATGAAACAGGTAGCTGAATGGGTAGCTAAGCAGGTTGCAGGCGACTTCGATGTACAGTACCAGCAGGTCCACTGCGCAAGATGGTATACAAAGGCTGATACGCTCAATGGAATCAGCGATGGATCCATCAAGGCTCTCTATGAGGTACAGAAGGTAGCCTTCGGCTCAAATGTAGATCCTTCAACACCTGTTGAGAACTATGTCCTCTTCGACATAATGACAGAAGCAGGCAAATAATGCATCCTGAACTGCATGAGGGTACCCAACGGGTACCCTTTTCTTATTCAGCCGAGGCCAGTCACATGATAAAGCCACAGGCATATGGAAGCATCTGAAAAGAAATTGTAGAATCCAATCCATAGGATAATCCTTACGGAGGGGACAGCATGGAAAGGAATGAGAACAGCAACAGGAGGTTATTCTTCAGGTATGTAATCCCATCAGTGCTGTCATTCGCGCTTTCAGGCATATATGCAATCGTTGATGGCTTCTTTGTAGGCAATTCAATCGGTGATGCCGGGCTCTCAGCAATCAATATCGCATATCCTATCACAGCAGCAATACAGGCAACCGGGACAGGGATCGGAATGGGAGGAGCGGTCAGGTACTCTGTGCTAAGCGCAGCCGGAGACGAGAGAAAGGCAATGAAGTATTCTGCAATGTCAGTATGGCTGATGATCCTGCTTAGCATTGCAATATCACTGTCTGTACTCCTATCATCCTCAGGCCTCATCAGCATGCTCGGCGCTGAAGGGCTTCTGCTTGAGCTTGGAAATGAATACATAAGGATAATCGCAGCAGGCGCTGCCCTTCAGATATTCAGTACAGGCCTTGTGCCATTCATGAGAAACTATGGGGGCGCATTCTGGGCCATGGCTGCAATGATCTGCGGCTTCATAGCGAATATAACACTTGACTATGCATTTGTATGGGTCATGGGACTTGGAATGACAGGAGCAGCACTTGCAACTGTGATAGGACAGGGTCTCACAATGGTGGCAGCCATCACATACTGCGCTCTGAAACGGAAGCTCACAGTAAGGATTGAGGCAGAGGATGTCAGAGAGACAGCAGTGCACATACTCAGGATAGGGCTCGCGCCATTCGGCCTGGCCCTTGCTCCGAACATCTCGCTTGTGATCGTGAACAGATTCTCATCATATTACGGCGGAGAGAAGGCAATCGCAGCATATGCATGCATATCATACATAATCTGGATTCTGTATCTGATCCTGCAGGGAGTCGGAGATGGCAGCCAGCCACTGATGAGCATATTCTATGGAGAGAATGACAGCAGGTCCCTCAATGAAGTGAAACGCCTTGCATATGAGACAGCAATAGCCCTCTCACTCATCGGAGCTGCTATCATACTTGCAGGAAGGGAACGGATCGGAATACTCTTCGGCTCATCCGATGATGTGAATAGCGAGATCTCTGCTGCCATGCCTATATTCCTTGCCACTATGCCATTTGCAGCAATAACAAGGATTGCAGCAGCTGCATTCTATGCGACAGAGAAGAGCACTGTATCATATGTGCTTGCATTCATTGAGCCGGTACTGATGCTGGCACTTATGCTCATTCTCCCGCCTCTATGCGGAGGGCAGCGGATGGTATGGTGGTGCACTGCGCTTTCAGGCATCCTGACATCTATCATCAGCATGCTGCTCTCATCAGAATATGGAAGAAGGCTGAAAGGCCGCAGGGCCTAGCTTACAGAGTTTTTACTGTAAAAAGGCACCTCTTCATATTATAATCAGCAGTATGCTGACTGTTCTTGTTATGATGACTGCCCTGCTCTCACTTGCGCTTCTGTTTCTGCGGAGAGACAGGCGAGGACTGTTTCTATTCCTCTCATCAGCATCGCTTTCTGTGTTCTATCTTACAATGCTTACATACATTGCAAAGAAGGGAGGAATATCAGACAGCATATCGGCAATGCTGTTCGGCAGCATGTCATTCAGACGGTATCTGCAGTACCTTGTGCTGACGCTTCAGGCTCTCGGATTCTCTATGGCAGTCTCAAAATTCCTGTTCCCCTGCTTCCTGCTTCTTGCGTCCTTCTCCCTTGTGCACCCCAGACATAAGATAAAGCTCTCGCACATTGCAATCCCAGCGCTTGTTCTGCCTGTGCTTTTCATCATCATCTATCTTCCATCTGTATTCACAATGATATCCGGAAGCACTGATCTTCTGAGGCTCGCAGTGAGGGCTTCAGAAGTCTGGATCATCCTCTATATCCTCATCGCCATATTCATAATCATAAAGGAATATGCTTCAATACAGTTCTCATTCTACAGAAGAAGGGCTTTCGTGAAGATGTGCATGATCATATCGATGGGGCTTCTGTATACTTTCTTCGTGCCTCAGGATCCTGCCCAGGTCTATCTGTTCTATAAGAATGAATACATGGAATCGATGGGACTATGGTACCTGCACTGGGGATTCACATCGGGGCTGTATTATTCGATGATGATCGGGATCATGATCTTATCCGCAGCTGGGATAATATCCTTCATGCGCTACTTTTATGTGACTTTCGGCGAGATAACGGAAGTCAGGCATTCAAAGAAGAGAAGCCGTGATGCGATGAGAGGTGTAAGCATGTTCGTGCATGGGACCAAGAATGATCTTCTCTCAACAGATATCCTTCTGAGATCCCTTCATGAAAAATATCCTGACGATGGAGATGTGGAGAAGCTTATCAGAATAAACAGCGGACTCAGAGCAAGGCTTGACCAGCTCAACAGAGCCAGCAAGATAAACATAACAACACTGACTCCACAGCCTCTTTCTGAGATAATTGAGGATGCAGTAGCAAGAATCAGCAGGAAAGACTGCATAGTGACTGAGATAAAGGACGATGGGATGCTTGTGCTTGCTGACAGGATATTCCTCTCTGAAGCAATTGCAAACATAGTCCAGAACGGCATTGAGGCAACTGATGCTGCAGGGCGTGCAGAACCTGTAATCGTCAGAGCATTCTATGACAGGCTATGGGTTGCAATAACAGTGACAGATAGCGGGAAAGGAATATCGAAAGAGGAAAGCAGGCACCTGTTTGAGCCTTTCCACACATCAAAGAACAGCTCATCAAACTGGGGAATCGGGATGTATTCCACCAAGCAGATAATCAGAAACCATCTTGGCACAATCAATTTTGAATCAAGGGAAGGGAAAGGGACATGCTTCACTATAGTGCTGCCCCGCGTAGGAGGATTCCATGGCAAAGCTGCTGATAGCAGAAGACAATGACATAATCAGAGCATACATAAAGAAGACTCTTGAATCAGATCCGGATTTCAATATCACAGGAGAGGCTGAAAGCGGCGCAGATGCTGTTGCACTCTATGAGAGGATAATGCCGGATGCTGTCCTTATGGATATTGAGATGGAAAGCGCAGATGCAGGGATAAAGGCGGCAGATGAGATCCTAGGCAGGCATAAGGATGCAAGGATAATCTATCTTACAAGCCATGATGGTGATGATACAATAGTGAAGGCACTGTCAAATGGAAGCCATGACTATATAGTCAAAGGGTGTGATGATAGCACACTGCTTAGCAAAGTCCATGCTGTCCTTGAAGGAAGGCCTAATCTCGATCCTGCAATCCAGAAGATCCTCATGGGAGAGTATAAAAGACTGAGGAAAAGCGAAGAGAACCTTCTGTATTTCATTCAGAACCTAAGCAATCTCACACCGACAGAGAAGGAACTTATAGGCTTTTTCCTTGAAGGGCTGAAAGTGAGAGAGATTGCAGAGCGGAGATGCGTTGAGATAGCGACAGTGAAGAGCCAGATCAGGACCATACTGCAGAAATTCGGAGCCTCTAGGACAAAGGATGTGGTAAACACAATACATGAGCTAGGGCTTGAGCATCTCTTTGAGAAGAAGCAGTAAGACCAGAAATACCATTGAAATGGCAGAACCTATGCTCTAAGCTGCATATATGAATGATTCCAGTTCTACTTTTCCGCCGCTTATCCATGAAGACAGGATAAGGGAGTTCAATAGCTACAGCGAAACAGAAAGAGCAGCTGTCGTCTATTCATACATTGCTGAAGGGCTTTCATTCCGCCGGCTTGACAGTGAAGTGCTGAAATGCAGTTTTGAGTCACGCGGATGGCAGTCAATGGGAATATGCCATTATCTAGGGCTCAGTGCGACGCATAAGGGATTCTTTGCCGGCTGGAGTGGATCCGATATCCTCCATTATCTCTATAGGTGCTCATCAGATCCTGATATATGCATAATCTTCTACTATGTGGCAAAGCACCTTGGAGAATCAGCATCGCTTACAGACAGGGATAAGAACGAAGTGCTGATGCTTGAAAGCACAGCACCTAAGGAAGAGCTCTTTGAAAAGGACTGGATACAGAATACGCTGCTGAAAGGAACAGAGGGAATGGAGATGATTGATCATTCGCTTCTGAGCCTTCCTGATGCAGCTGGACAGGGAGTTCCTGTCATAATCAGGAATACAGAATGCTTTGTAAGAAGCACAACGATAAAGGAATCCGTTAAGAGCCTATATGATTATCGCTGTCAGATATGCGGCGAAGTAGTACTCTGTAGCGGCTGGAAGCATCAGATGAGAAGGAAAGAGGAATGGAAGTACCTGAGTGCAGATGTGCACCACATACTCCCGCTCTCAGATGGCGGACCAGATGAAAGAAGGAACATGCTATGCCTCTGCCCTACCTGCCACAGGAAATTCCACTCAGGAGAATACAGGCTGAAGCCTTCTGGCAGGATGATCGCAGTAAGCAATGAGCTTCTAGGAAGGACGCTTGAACTCAGAGTAAAGCATCAGATAGAGCTGTACTGACCCAATAATCAGATCATGAGCAGAAGATGAGCAATAAGCGCAGCAATCCATGCAACAGCACACTGGAACAGCACTACCACAGCAGCCCATTTTGCTCCAAGCTCCCTTCTTATCGAAGCGATTGCAGCAACACATGGAGTATACAGCAGGGAGAACACAAGCATGCTCACTGCACTGGATACGCTCATTGATGCAACAATGCTGCTGGCCGAGCCATAAAGCATTGAGATCGTCGCAACAACACTCTCCTTCGCCATGAATCCTGTTATCAGGGCTGTCGATATCCTCCAGTCCCCAAGCCCTATCGGAGACAGGAGAGGTGCAATCATCCCTGATATGGATGCCAGAATGCTTTCAGATGAGTCTGATACTATCTGAAGATGGAAGTTGAATGTCTCTAAGAACCATATGACAATAGTCGCAATCAGAATCACAGAGAAGGCTCTCTGCAGGAAATCCTTGGCCTTATCCCACATGAGATGCATCACATTCCCCATTCCAGGCATCCGGTAGTTCGGCAGTTCCATGACAAACGGGACAGCCTCACCTTTGAATATGGTCTTCTTCATTATGACAGCAGAGATTATCCCCATGCCTATTCCAAGGAAGTACAGAGCAACCATCACAAGCGCACTGTACCCTGGGAAGAACGCAGCAGAGAAGAATGCATATATAGGAAGCTTTGCAGAGCAGCTCATGAAAGGCGTTAGGAGAATAGTCATCTTCCTGTCTCTCTCTGAAGGAAGTGTCCTTGTTGCCATCACTCCAGGGACCGTGCACCCGAAGCCGACAAGCATAGGCACTATGCTCCTTCCAGAAAGGCCTATCTTCCTTAGAGGCTTATCCATCACAAAGGCAACACGTGCAATATACCCGCTATCCTCCATCATCGAGAGGAAGAAGAACATTATTACTATGATCGGCAGAAATGACAGGACGCTTCCGACACCTGCGAATATCCCATCGATGATCAGTG
>CAKQTF010000026.1 GCA_934276695.1 uncultured Spirochaetales bacterium | reverse complement strand
GGCCTGTTCCCTGAGGGATTCACATTCGCAAACTATCTCAGGATCCCGAAGTACTCTCATAGAGAGCTCTTCAACTCATTCTTCCTCTCGATAGTCGCAACGCTTCTATGTGCTCTTCTCGGATCTGTCATAGCCTATATAACAGAGAGGAAGAAGCCTAAGGGAGCCGCTTTGCTTGATCTCTCTGTCATGGCTCCGTTCATTCTTCCAGGAACTGTAGTCTCAATTGCATTGCTATCTGCATTCAGCGGAAACAGCGCATTAAGGCTCACAGGCACCTATGTGATCATCATAATCTCATATATGATCAGGCGTACTCCGTATGTATACAGGTCAGTCAGTGCCCAGCTTACGCAGCTTAATCCTTCACTTGAGGAAGCAAGCACGATCAGCGGCGCAAGCTGGTTCTATACATTCAGGAAAGTCAGTGTGCCACTGATTATGCCGGCAATAATCTCCGGTTCGATCATGACACTCACAACACTGCTTCAGGAACTGAGCACAACAATCCTCCTGTATTCAGGAAAGACAAGGACTGTGCCTATCCAGATCTACGGAGCTGTGCAGGATGGAAAGCTCGGAGAGGCAAGTGCTCTCTCTGTTGTGCTTCTTGTTGTTGTGTTTGCGATAATATACTCAACAAACAGCAGGAAGGGAGGAGACCTGTCATCATCACTGAAGATGTAAGGATTGACTGGAAAGAAATCCATGATTTCTATGCGGACCAGGTAGGGGATAAGTTCATTCCCTACTGGCTCCGCTTTGCTGATATGGAGCATGGCGGCGTCCTGAACTGCATATCAAATGATGGCAATACGCTCATATCTGATGATAAGTACATCTGGTCACAGGGACGCTGGCTCTATATTATGTCTGAGCTGATTGCCAGAAGAAGCCTGCTGCGTCCATCTGATTATGAGAAGGTGCTTCAGAGCGCTGAGCTTACAGCAGCTTTTCTGATTGAGCATTCATTTGACAGCAAAGGGCAGTCTGTATTCATCACTGAGCGTGATGGAAGCTGGATCCGGAACCCAGATGGTGAGTACCACATGTCAGTCTATGCTGACTGCTTCATAATAATCGGGCTCGCTTCGTATGCATCAGTGACTGGGTGCAGCAAAAGCAGGGATACTGTGCTCTTTCTCATCAGGTCTCTTGAAGAGAGGGTGGCGGATGGCCATATGCCTACTGCTCCTTATGGGATCCCGGAAGGATTTGAGAGCCATGGAATCCCGATGATTCTCTCAAATGTCTTCGGGACTGCTGCGGGGATGCTTGAATCATTCAGAGAGGATTCATCAGCACTGAGGGAACATCAGCAGAGATGCATCTCTTATATTCTCAGCAGGTTCTATGACACTGAGCTGGGACTTGTGCATGAATACTGGTCTGCACCTGGAAATGATGATACTCTTCTCTGCCGGCATATAAATCCAGGGCATGTGCTTGAGGATGCATGGTTCTGGCTTGATGGCTTTGAATCCAGGCACGAAGTCCCGGTTTACTCTGATAGGATCTCCTCAATCATAAAGGATACGTACTATCTTGCCTGGGACAGGGAGTACGGAGGGCTTCTGAGATTCATAGATGAGAATGGCGGCAAGCCCTGTGGAAGGCTGATCGGAGACGGATATGAGGAGCTTGTCCTCAGCACATGGGATATGAAGCTCTGGTGGCCCCATAGCGAGATGCTCTATCTTTTTTTAAGGATGTATTCGATCACTGGTGATAAGGAGTACATACAGATGTATGAGACTGTCCGTGGCTATTCATTCTCTGTCTTCCCATCTCCGGATAATGGTGAGTGGAATCAGATAAGAACGAGGGATGGGTCTCCTGAGGATAGGGTAGTCGCACTGCCAGTGAAGGATCCGTTTCATATTCTGAGGGATTTCATCAGGATAATCGATCTTGCGGAGGTGGCTTATGCTGATAACGAATGCTGATATAGTCCTTCCAGAGCGTGTTATGCATGGCAGTCTGCGTATAACATCAGGGCTTATTGCTGATGTATCTGAGCATATTGCCCCACAGCCTGGCGAGGAGATTATGGATGCTGATGGCATGATAGTGATGCCAGGCGTCGTCGACTGCCATACGCATGGAAGCGGTGGCTATGATTTCATGGATGGCACAGAGGAAGAGGCAGAAGAGGCAGCACTCAGCCTTGCAAAGCATGGAACCACAGCCTGTCTTCCAACATCTCTTACATCATCTGATGATGATCTTTTCCTCTTTCTGAGGAATATAAGGAAGGCGAGGGATGCAGGAAGAGGTGCAAGAATACTTGGCGTGCATCTTGAAGGCCCTTACTTTGATATGGAAATGAAGGGAGCTCAGGATCCCAGGTATATAAGGAATCCTGATCCATCACACTATTATAGGATACTTGAATGCGCAGATGGGCTTATAAGAAGGTGGACCGTTGCGCCGGAGCTTCCAGGTGCAATGGAGTTCATCCGCACTCTTTCAGGCATGGGGATCACAGTCTCATGCGGGCATACTGCTGCGACATATGATCAGATATCAGAAGCATATGACAGCGGGGCCTCAGAGCTTACTCATTTCTATAGCGGGATGTCATCGATAGTGCGCAGAGGAGGATTCAGGGTCCTAGGTGCTGTAGAGGCCGGATACCTTATCGATGATATGTATGCTGAGATCATAGCTGACGGGATGCACCTGCCTCCGGAGCTTCTTGAATTCATATTCAGGTTCAAGAGGAAAGACAGGATCGTAGGCTGCTCAGACAGCATGAGAGGGGCCGGTATGCCTGAAGGGCCATCTATCCTTGGGCCTAAGTCAAATGGAACAGCCGTGATAATCGAGGATGGCATTGCCAAGATGCCTGATCGTACATGCTTTGCCGGCTCCGTTGCCACAGGAGAGAGAATGGTGCAGACGCTGGTGCTTACGATGGGGATGACGCCTGAGGATGCGGCTGCTATTCTTTCTCTTCAGCCTGCAAGGACAATCGGGATGGATAGCTCTATTGGGTCGATAGAGAAGGGCAAGAACGCAGATCTGCTGCTGTTTGACAGCAGCATGAAGCTGAGAAGCACACTGATCGGCGGATCTGTCGTCAGATGAGTTCATATGGAGGTGTTATGAATATAAAGATCACTATTTCAGAGAATGCTGCAGAGAATGGAAAGAGGGCTGCTGCCAGAATCGCAGCCCTGATCAATGATGCAGTCAGGCAAAGAGGTAAGGCAAGGATCATCGTGTCAACTGGATCAAGCCAGTTCGAGATGTTCGAAGCACTCGTAAGGGAGGATGTTGACTGGACAAAGGTCGAGATGTTCCATCTTGATGAGTATGCAGGCCTTCCGGAGAGCCATAAAGCCTCATTCAGGAAGTACCTGAAAGAGAGATTCGTATCCAGAGTCCCTCTGAAGGCAGCGCATTTCGTGAACGGGGAAGGCGATATTGCTAGGAACATCGCAGAGCTCACAGAGGAGCTGAGAAAGGATTCAATTGATGTCGGCATCATCGGAATCGGGGAGAATGGCCATATTGCATTCAATGATCCACCTGCTGACTTTGAGACAGATGAGGCTTACAGAGTAGTCGTGCTTGATGAGAAATGCCGTAAGCAGCAGGTTGGCGAAGGCTGGTTCCCATCAGTATCAGATGTACCTGAGAAGGCAATATCAATGACACCTAAGGAGATTATGAAATCAGAGCACATAGTCACTGTCTGCCCGCACAGCGTGAAGGCAAAGGCCATCTTTGACACAGTAACAGGACCTGTCAGCCCGATGGTCCCGGCTACGCTTCTTAAGACCCATCCTGACTGGAATCTGTTCATTGACCATGATGCAGCCTCAATGCTGCTTGGTATGTAAAATCAATCTTATAATATGCAGCGCAGCCAGGGATAAATGACAAGTCTCTGCCCTGCGCTTCTCTTGTTAGCCAAACAGTTTAAGCATTCTCATTTACTTTGTTAGTGTTTATATTGATAATTTTCTATTATGCATGGAAATATTATACATTGAAAATGATTTTAATTACATAATTCGTTTATATGTAAGAAATAATGTATTTGACATTGATAATCAGGCATGGATATATTCAAAAGTCAGAGGGCAAATATGAGAAATAGATATTTTTCCGTTTTAGTACTTGCAATTCTGGTAATGCTCTTTGTTGCAGCATGTGCAAATGAACCAGCTGTTCCAGAATATGTTATTTCTTTTGATACTTCAGGCGGTTCTGGAATCAGCCCGATTGGGGTTAAAGAAGGCGAGAAGGCAGTAAAGCCAGCTGATCCTGTCAGGGAATGGTATTCTTTCATTGAATGGCAGCTTAATGGAGAGCGATATGATTTCTCATCTGCAGTCACTTCAGATATAACTCTAGCTGCTGTATGGAAGGAAGACTTTGTAACTGTCAGTACTGAAGCCGAGCTGATAAGTGCTATATCTGGGAATAAAGAAAGAATATGCCTGGCATCAGATATATCGCTTGAGAATACATTGGTGATAACAAATAGAGTGAAAGTTGCCATCAATCTCAATGGACATAGCATTTCAGCTAAATCAACACCATTCCAAATATATAATGCCAATGTGGAGTTCAAGGGTGAAGGTATAATAAAGGAAACAGAATCAAATGGGAAATCATCGATTTACATTATAGGTGCTTCAGAAGATGTGCCTGATTATTCTGTTGTAACAATAGGACAGGATGTTACCTTGAAAGGATGGGCCGGAATCTTCATTTATCCAAGTTTATCTCATGCATATGGCATAGTTGTTAATATGTATGGCAGAATCATAGTTCCATCAGAAGATGATCATGCTGCCGGTGCCGGCATTTATATCCATGGTGATATTAAAGATACAGAAGGCTGCGTCCCTGTAATCACATTGGATGGAGCTTCTATTAAAGCGAGAGAGATTGGCATTTATGCAGCTGGATATGCAAAATGGAATATCAGGAATTCTGATATCGAAGCAGATTATGCATTAAGCCTTAGAGCTGGAGAATTCATCATTGATGGTGGCCGTTATATATCTACTGGTAAATTTGCTGAGACCCCGGAGGATACTTCTAGCGGAAGTGTAGATACCGGTGCTGCATTATCTATGACGAGTAATGATGTATATGCAAAGAAGCTTGATGTTACTGTCAATGGAGGAAAGTTTGAGAGCGTGAATGGATATGCTGTATATGAGGGTATTCCAAATGGCAAAGGAACAACGGAACCTGTTGCAGAAGAAAGCTATGTTAAGCTTGCAATCAATGGTGGAGAGTTTATTGGCAATGAATCAAAGGCTGCCATTAAGCTTAATAGCATAAAGGAAAAGAAAGTAATAAAAGCCGGAACATTCAATTCATCTCCTGATGGCTATATCAATGATGATGTGAGTATAACAGACGATAAAAGCAATAAACGCTGGGTTGTGAAATAAATAGAATATCTTCTTATTTCGCTAGGCATCTATTATAGATTCCTAGCTTCTTTTTTTGATCAGATTTTTAGGTTATTCACGTTTTCATAGGGGATTTAGGTTTTAACGAAGGGATAGAGATGCAGCGGATAAGGGAAAAGAAATAGTCATCGTCCCTGTATCCATATCCAATTCTCTTTACAACCTTAATCCTGGTGTTGAATCCTTTAATATTCCCTGTGAATATCGGGAATGATCATATACTGTCCGTGTATCCGGTAGGTACTGCCTGACGAGGATATTGTATGAGGCGTTCATATCCATTGCCACGCTTTTCCAGTTATCCTGGATGCCTGGATGTGACTCATCTCTGAATGTCCTCGAGCATCCTGTGCATCTGTATCTATAGCAGCTGATCAGCAGACCCTGCCTGGTATCCGCATATACCGGCATGTCTCTTAGCCGTGTGCTGCAGCTGCCGCAGGCATGCCCTCCGCAGTTTGGGCATCCTCTCCTGTCTGCCCTGTTGCTCCTGAAATACTGCAATCCATGCTTCCCATCAGGTGGTATGTATGTGTTCACAGCCCTGCGGAAGAGATTTACGGGCATGTGTCAGTTCTTCTGTTAGTGTGGTAACTAAACTTTAGAACTCACATGCTCTTTTTTCTACTGCTTATTCCTTTTCCCCTATTTTTCCGTAAAGAGCAAAATTTTTCATACTAAATCCAAAATGTTTGACAATATAGAACGGGGGGGGGGTATATTTGGAGCAAGGGGTTTAGAATGAAAAGAATTTTACACTATGTCTCTGCTCTGATTCTCATCATTGCAGCTGTTTCATGCACATCTGAGCCGATTTCACTTGGTGAGATTAATACCGGTTCATCATATAAGGCAGGCGAGTCGTTCGCAGTAGCCGTCGCAACGACTTCAGGAGTCCCTGTGACTGCAGAAGTGAAATATACGGATCCTGATGGCGTCACATCTGATGTATCTGTATCCGGAGATCAGATCATACTTAAAAGAGGTACATATGAGATTACATATAAGGCCCAGAACGGACTTGCTATAGTATCCAGCTTCAAGGCTGAAGAGATGCCATTAGATGGTATCTTTGCGGGGTTCGGCACAAAGAACAGGCCATATGAGCTCAGTAGTGCAGATGACTTTGATAAGCTTAATCTCAACAGGTCTGCAATCCTTGAAAGAGACGGCTATTCCTTCTGCCTTACAGATGATATTGATCTCAGATCAATAGAAGATAGGAATTATGCTGCTCCAGTCTTCGGAGGAACTCTTGAAGGTAATGGCCATAAGATAATCGGAAGCAACTCACTTTCCTTCATCTTTGATCACTACCTTGAGGATACAGAGTTCAGGAATCTGACGATAGAGTTCGACTCAGCTTCAATCACAAGGCTGTTCAGGTCTCCGCTGGTCAGAGTCAAAAATGCTATTGCAAAGGGAAATGAATATACAAGTGAAGGCGACGATCTTGGAGGCTCATCCGATAGATTCCTGACGGACAAGAGAACGCTTTCCCTGACTATCGATAATGTGAATTATGCTGCACCTGGTAACCATTACTACTCAATCGGTGACAACAATTTCAGCTTCTATGCATCAAACAATGTCAGTGGTGTGGATGTTTATCTGAATGGTGAGACAATACCATCTTACACTACATGCCTGTTCTATGATGAGAGCGTGAATAAGAGCATTGAATACAGCATCAGCATTTCCGGATGTGATGTATCGGGAAATTTCATCGGAGGTTTTGGCGATTCTGGCGCTGCAGTGTTCCTTGGCGGGCAGCTTTACGGTGCAAAGGCTGAAATAAATAACTGCACATTCTCCGGTGATCTCGTAGGCTACAAGGTCGGCCTTCTTGCTGCTAATGTCTCAGCCAGCAGATATAACAGGATCTCCGCAGATAGTGTCGTCAACAATGGCACAATCAAGGCATCCTCAGGTAGTTCATCTCTCAGCTACGGTAACAGCAAAAGTGAAAATATCGATGGAATCTCAGGTAGCCCAGTGGCAAGCTTTGACTCTAAGCTCAGCCTTGCTATGCCAGCTGCTAATGGTGAATTCGTGCTGCCTTCTGATGGAATATACCAGCTTAAGCTTTTCCTTCCTTCTGTATACTGGTTTAAGAAGGGCTCATCAGATTGCATTGCACAGACCAATTCCAACACCCTGACAATTAACGTCAGCAGTGAGGAAAAGGCATATAAGGCTAAGGCAATCTCGGATACAGATGCAGAGAAGAGCGGAATTCCTGAACTGTCAGACATAGGATGGAATACAGTTACGACAGTTTCTGCAGAGGGGTATAAGTATAGATTTGTTGATGTATCTGGCACTGTATACCTTGTGATCTGCTATGGATCTGATAAGGTAGATTATTCGTATTCAAAGACAGCTGATTCTGATCTGAGCGGACGCTCATATCTGACGAATGCGCTTCTGATCTCATACAATGATGATGGAAGCATAAAGGATATGTCTCAAAGAGTATGATCATTGAGTCATGATTATGGATAGCCTGTGCCAGATAGCCTGACACAGGCTATTTCTCTGTCCTGATATTTTATGAATCTATAAGACTTACTTTGACATATTCGTATAACTGACTTTGACATATTCTGATAATAGACCTTGACATATTCGGATGTTGAAATAAGAATGAGTAACTGTGATGAATGAATTATATAGACCAAGGATTATTGATGATGAGCTGAAGACTAAATTACAGCTTTCGAAAGCTGTATGCATACAGGGACCTAAGGCTTCCGGAAAAACATGGACAGCAATCAATCAGGCAGCAAGTTCAATCATGCTTGGTGATGGAAGCGGTAATTTTGCTAATCGAAGAGTTGCCATGCTTGATAATTCATTTGCATTAAAAGGCAAGATGCCTCATCTGATAGATGAATGGCAGGAAATCCCGTCCTTATGGGATGTTGTACGTTATTCTGTTGATAAATCCCAGGAGAAAGGCCAGTTCATACTTACTGGATCTTCAACTCCTGAACGTAGTGGCATCATGCATTCAGGTACGGGAAGGATTTCCCTTCTCACAATGAAGACGATGTCACTATTCGAATCAGGAGAATCAACAGGAGAGATATCTTTATCATCCCTGTTTGATAGCAGCATACAGAGTGTTATCCAATGTGATAGTCCTGGCATAGAAAGGCTTGCATATTATGTCATCAGAGGTGGCTGGCCATCAGCTCTTGACCTTCCATATGAACATGCTTCGTCGTTTGCTTCTGATTATGTGAATGGCATTATACATGAGGACATCCCACGTGTGGCTGATTCTATTGATATCCTGAAGATGGAGCGCTTTATGCGTTCTCTTGCCCGCAATGAAAGCACGACAGCTTCTAAACGTGTTCTTATCCGTGATATGAATGGTGAAATAAGCGATGAGACAGTGAGCTCCTATCTTCAGATCCTATCCAGATTATTCCTGCTGTCTCCTCAGCTTCCATTCAGCCCTTCTGTAAGATCATCCCTAAGGCTTAAGCAGATGGCGAAGAGGCATTTTGCTGATCCTTCGATTCCTGCAGCATTGCTGGGGCTGAGGCCTGAATCACTTATAAATGACCTTCAGGCTTTCGGCTTTCTGTTTGAATCGCTCGTGGAAAGGGATTTGGCCATATATGCAGAAGCAAAAGGGTGCCGGCTTATGCACTATCAGGATTATAGGGATAATGAGATAGATGCGGTTATTGAGGCTCCTGATGGCTCATGGGGTGCAATTGAGATAAAGCTTGGAGCGAATGAGATTGATTATGCAGCAAAGACTCTTCATAAAGCCAATAAGGCAATGACTGAAGCAACAGGCAAAGGCGCTGCTTTCCTTGCTGTTATCTGTGGCCTCTCATCATATGGATACTGCAGGGAAGATGGCGTGAATGTGATTCCTATCACAGCTCTCGGAGTCTGATACATGGCATGAAAAATAGGAGCCTTCAAGCTCCTATCCAGTATTGTTTCAGATCAGTTCTCAGGAGAGAAGTCTTCCTTTGTTGCACCGCAGAGCGGGCATACCCAGTCTTCTGGGACATCTTCCCATTTTGTTCCTGCCTTTATTCCTTCATCTGGTGCGCCAAGCTCCTCATCATAGACATATCCGCATAGATTACATACATACTTCATAGATGGTTCTCCTTATGGCTTAAGGATAATATAGAAATGGATATCAGTCAACTAATTGATAATGATTATCAATAATGGCAGGGTGTTAGCCCTGCCAAATATAACGGAAATATCTGGAAGAGTATGTATTCTTCCTTTGATGATTAAAAGATACATGAGATCAATGTAGTTAATTAGGGCAGAATCTGTAGAATATATGGAGTTCTATTCTGACACATAAAACCATGGTCTGAAACCCGCTCCGGGCCATAATGACACAGAAGGCGGTGCTTTAGGTTCCCGGATGGGCACTGATGTCCGTATCCATGGACTATGCTCATATGTGTAATCTGTGTAATTTCATATACTGCATAAAGATATATCATTTGGCACGGAAAATGCAAGGTCTCTTATGTAAGCCGGATGGCTTATATATAGGAGATTGATGATATGAAATATGCAGTTAGCAAGAGAAACCCGGA
>CAKQTF010000025.1 GCA_934276695.1 uncultured Spirochaetales bacterium | reverse complement strand
TGTCTCTTCATCTCCTCCAACCATAAATGCAAGAGTTCCATCGATAGCCTTAGGCTCTCCACCTGATACTGGAGCATCAAGCATTTTTATGCCCTTTGCCTCTAGCTCCTTGGCAATCTCCTGGCTGACTCCAGGTGCAATAGATGAACAGTCAATGAATATCTGACCTGCTCTCATCATTGAAGCGACACCATTGCTTCCAAGCATGACTTCCTTGACCTGCGGGCCATTAGGAAGCATTGTGATGATGATCTCTGCATTCTCTGCAACTTCCTTATATGACGCTGCTATACAGCCTACAGCAACAGGCTCTTCACATGCAGACATTGTGCGGTTTGAAACATATACCTCATTCCCTGCCTTCTTTAGATTGATGGCCATGGGTCTACCCATGATGCCCATTCCGATAAATCCGATTCTCATATTATTGAGCTCCTATAAAAAGTCTTGATCTCAGCACTGGAGATATTCAGAATATGCCATCAGAGCAGCAGCTGCTCCATGCTGGTTGTCCATCATCTGCTTTTCAGATAGATAATAGTCAGGGAGGCCTGTTCTGTCTGTCCTGTTATCCGGTCCAGGTCCAAGGCCAGCAGAAGCGCAGATCCCATGCAGATGTATTCCATCTGAATCATTCTTAAGATATGTTCTTTCTATTCCATCGAGAACCATACGGCCTTCTGCTGACATGCATTTATCTAGCATGCCAAGCCTGCTTCCCTTCATTAATGCATAAGCGACCATTGCAGAACCGCTGGTCTCTGAATAGTTTCCGGCAAGATCCGCTCTATCAACAATCTGGAGGAACATACCTGTATCACTGACTTGATATCTCATGATTCCATCAATTGCTTTCCTGAGAAGCGAGATAAGCTCCTCAGCCCTTGATGTCCTATTATGCAGAATCTCATACACATCGCATAAAGCCATAAGATACCAGCCTTCAGCACGAAGCCATACACAAGGCGACTGACCAGTTTCCTTATCAGCCCAATCCATTTTCCTTGAGCAATCCACAGCATGCATATAAAGGCCTAATTTCGCATTATAGCACATGGATTCTGCAGATTTGAACTGTGATAGGATATCGTCTATACAATCTTCTCCTATCTCCTCAGACACCTCAGCATAGAATGGCTGTCCCATATAGAGACCATCGAGCCATACCTGATCCGGATATATATTCTTATGCCAGAAGTTACCAGTAGCAGTCCTTGGATATGTTTTGAAATTACCATAAATCCTAATATAAGCAGAACGGAATTTCTCATCTCCAGTCAGCACATAAAGTGCATGAAGTGACTTCCCAAAACTGATCTTATCAATATTATCCTCACTCCAGTTAATGATTGTTCCATCGTCTTTCAAGAGGTACGGAACTGCAGCAATCATACTATTCTTATATGCGTCATCATTTGTTGCCATGTACATATAAAATGCCGCAAGCATGCAAATATCATCTTTGTAGTTCCAGGCTTTCTCCTGAAGAAACTGAGGAAACCTTTTCTCCATAAACCATTTTCCATACAGATCCCACATAAATAACTCCTATCTATAATCCATAGAAATCAGCAACTCTGTTAAGAATAGTCACTGCATCCCTCTCTGAGACAGTGTCCTTTGGCCTGAAGCAGCCATTCCCATCCAGTTCCATAAAGCCAAAATAGAGACTTCTATAGACATTTGTCCCATAGTTGTTCTGGACCATGGCCTTATCTGCACACTGAGGCATAGTTGAAGAAGCATTCCGGTAGTTGACACCGCAGGCCTGCATGCACACTGTAGCCATCTCTTCCCTTGTAACAGTATCATCCGGTCTGAATAGCCTATCTTTCCCAACAGGAAGAAACCGGTTACCAGCTGCGAATCCATCGCTCTCTGCATCTGTATCATAGAGCTCAGCTGTCTTTGATTTATCTGCAAGCGGCAATAGAAGAAGAGCTAGCTCATGTCTTGTGATTGCCTTATCAGATGGATTATCACTCACTGGAAATCCTCTTGAAAGCAATCTCTGCACAGATTCATCACGGGCTGTATCATCAAGGACACTATATGCAATAGAAGTTTCAGATTCACCTTTACCATCTGTTGCTGTAAGCCGGATTCTCTTTATACCGGAAGGAATTACAAGATCAGTATCTTTTCCTATTGTCTTCCATTCAGAGCCATTGCTACCTTCCCAGGCATAACTGAATGAATAGTCATCATCCCCGCCGCAGTTCTCAGCATGGGCCTTAACAGAGCATCCCGTCTTCGGAATTCCTATGATTCTCACAAACCCAGGACGAGGGAACACCTTCCCATTGATTGTCACCCCGGATACCTTCGGATTCTTCCAGTTCATGCTGCGAAGAGCCTTCTCTGCTCCGGTGATTGTTATGTTCTCTAGTTCAAGGCCTGTAATCGGGACTTCAGGGAATGCTTCAAGGAAGATCCCATAGTCACCGCCATTGGCAGCAATATTCTCTATCCTTATATTCCTGAAGTGAGGAAGATCATCCCCCTGTCTTCCATCTTCATACAGCATAGTGCCATGGACAGCAGCTCCATGGACTGAATCCATCCTGCTATCTGATAGGATGATATCCTCAATAGTGCCGCCGCGCTTTGCATTGGTCTTCATCCTCAGAGCATAGGTAAGATTAGGGCTCGAGAACCGGTTATTCACAGCCATAACCCTGTATATTCCGCCGCTCATCTCACTTCCGAGAGCAATTCCTCCATGCCCATCTGCAAATTCATTGTTCTCAATATAGACATTCTGGCATGGGATATCAGCAGTCCTTCCATCCCTGTCCCTGCCAGACTTCAGACTGATGCAGTCATCTCCGGTATCAAAGCGGCATCCTCTGATCACAACCCCATCGCAGCTCTCAGGATCACACCCATCATTATTCGGGCCATGGCTCATGATATCAAGATCCTCAATGACAACACTCCTGCACTGCACTGGATTCAGCTGCCACATCGGGCTATTACGAAGGGAAAAGCCCTTCAGCAGAATCCTTTCACAGCGGATCAGCTGAATAAAATTAGGACGAAGATAATAGCCATCCCCGAAAACCCTGTCTTCCACAGCCACGCCGTCCTGGTTCATCTTCCTTAATTCCATCCGGGCTTTCTGCTGAAGATCAGCATCATCTGAAGACCAGCTTGTCTCTACCTGATGGTGGAAATTCCACCAGCAGTCACACCCTGCACCGCCATCGAAAGTGCCAGGCCCCGTCACAGCAATGTCTGTCTCATTATATGAATAGATAAGCGCACTATAGTTGTAGCAGGGAGAAGCTTCCCAATGGCAGTATCGGATTGGATAGTTATTCTCTAAATCCTCAAAGACAAACGAGAATACAGTATCAGGACTTTCCAGATTAAGCTCAACATGGCTCTTGAGGAAGATAGCACCTGTACGATAGCATCCAGCAGGGAAAACAAGCCTTCCTCCTCCTGCTGAAGACAGCTCATCTATAGCTTTCTGGATCTTTTCAGTTACATTCACTCCTGTATCCGGTAGAATGCCGAAATCCTGTGCATTCATGACATTATCCGGTATTTCAGGAAGTCTTATCCCTGAAAGAATCTGGTTCTTAAGCTCATATTTATTCATAGTAGATCAGTCCTATTCAGAGTGTAGCATAAAAGGCCGTAAAAACAAATTTTATTTATTATATAATTCTTTTTTATGATACAATTTAAGATATGAAATATTTATTTGATTTTAAAGACCTGATTGATATCCACCGCATAGAATTCTATAAGCTGAATCCAATACCGCTTCCCCGTATTTTCAAAGATGGAACAGGAGGCATCAGAACCCATAGCCTTTTCGGCGATTGGATGAGGGTTTATGACAAGGATGGCAATATGGGAGAAGGAACCTGCTCTCCTCTTGCACTCTCTTTCTTTGCACCAATCCTTATTGAAGCAAAGCCTATGACGCTGAATGAGATAAGAGAGGATCTCTTCTGGAAAATCAGGAATTTCGGTTACCAGAGTGCTCATGTAAAAGAGATGGGATCTGTGGATTTCATTCTTCTTGATTACCTTGCAAGGAAACACAATCTTCCTCTTCACAGATTCCTTGGCGCAAAGAAGGACTATGCTTCTGTCTATAAAGGCGGCGGGTCTGTCCTTATCAGTGATGAGGAGCTAGTTGAGGACATCCTCAGATTCAAATCTGAAGGATACCATCAAACAAAGATAAAAGTTGCAGGTCTCGGGGACTGGAGAGCAGATGTAAGACGCTTTGAGAAGGTCAGAAGGGCTGTCGGGGATGACTTCGGAATCGCAGCTGATGCAAACCAGGGATGGGATGTCGATACAGCGTTCCGCTTTGTAGAAGCAACCAATGAAATGGGACTCAGCTGGATGGAAGAGCCAATCCATGCATATGACATGAATGGATGCAAGGAGCTTTCAGAACGTCTTGAAAAAGCAGGAATCAATATAGATATAGCAATGGGGGAATCTGTAAGAAGCTATTATGAGCTTGTACAGTATGCTGAGCATGGTGTAAGGCATCTCAATCCTGTAATGCCAAACTATGTTGCTGTAGATGAGATCCTGAAAGCAAAGCAATATGCAGATGAACATCATCTGATGCTGTCTTCTGGCGGTTTCACCTATGGGAATGTAACCTATGGAGCTATCTTTGACGACAACCAGCTGATCGAATACCACCAGCCAATCCAGGAAGTACTTGTAAACTATACAAGCAAAATGTCCAGAATCGAAGATGGCAAATGGTATCTTCCAGATGAGCCAGGACTTCCAGTAAGTCTTGACTTTGACAAGCTCAGAGATGATGGCCTTATTGACAGTATTACTTATAGATACAAGAAATAAGCAATAGGCTGGCATAAGAAAGGGCACCATCAAGGTGCCCATTTCAATCTTGCTCAGATTCTTCAGTCATCATTGACATCCGGAGTTGGAGCAGCTGTTGCTTTTGCTGCTTTTTTCTTCTTGAGTGCATCCGAGATGAATGGCCAGATAACACAGAAGACAGATACAAGAAGAAGAACCAGGGAGACTGGCCTTGTAAAGAACTTCGCATATGAGCCATGGTCATAGCTGATACCTCTTCTGAAGTAGCCTTCAAGCTTTGGTTCAAGAATGAAAGCAAGGACAAGAGGAGAAGTAGGGAGACTAGCCATGCTCATGAATACTGCCAGAAGACAGAGTGCAAGCATTACATAAATATCAAACATATTGTTTGAGATGCCGAATCCTCCGATATAAGAAATCACAAGGATCACTGAATAGAGATAGTGATAAGGAATCTTCAGGATGTACGGGAACCAGCGCTTTGCTATTATCTGTATTATGTATGTGACAACAGCAGAGATCAGGACACATGCAAAGATGAGCATAGCAAGATTATGCTGCTCTACCATAAAGAGCGGACCTGCCTGAAGGCCATGGATCGTAAGAGCTGCAATCAGCATAGCTGTAATGCCATCCCCAGGGATTCCAAGAGCCATCATAGGAATAAGAGCACCGCCAAGAGATGCATTGTTTGCTGTCTCAGATGCCCAAACACCCGCAGGGATTGCCTTTGCCGAATGTCTCAGGCTCTTTGCTGATTGACTTAGCATAACCATAAGATACCATATTCGAGATACCTGATCCCATTCCAGGAAGGAATCCAATCCATAGTCCTACAAAGAATGAGAAGAGAATCGTCTTGATATTGCTGATGATATCCCTAAAAGAAACACCAAGCCCCTTCATATTCTCAATCCTGCACTCAGGCATCTTAGCTTCACCCTTTGCCGAGTCTCTGATAATCTGGCACATAGCAAACATACCGAGCATCTGCGCGACTGTTGATATACCGCCATATAGATTGATGTTTCCGAATGTGAACCTTGCCATTCCATTAATAGGATCATTGCCGAAGCAGCCCATCAGAAGGCCAATGCCTGCAGCAAGCAATCCCTTGAAGATAGACCCCTTGGAAAGCGATGCAATCAATGTGATTGCACAGAAGCAGAGAGAGAAGTATTCCCATGGCCCCAGCTTCAATGCAATATTTGCAATGAGCGGAGAAAGAACTGTTGCAATCAGGATTGAGAAGATAGAACCAATGAATGATGCTGTCATTCCAATCCCAAGAGCCTGGCCAGCTTTGCCTTTCTGTGTCATTGGATAACCATCAAAGCATGTTGCAATAGCAGAGGAAGATCCAGGAATACCTATAAGGACTGCAGAGATGAATGTACCTGAAACACCTCCGATCCAGATTGCCAGGAGCAATACAAAAGATGTTGTTGTAGAAAGCCCGAAGGTAATTGGAAGAAGGAGGGCAATGCCAAGAGTTGCTGAAAGCCCCGGAATTGCACCAAAGACAATACCAAGAGATACCATGGCAATAATCAGGAGGAAGTTAATCGGCTGCAAACATACCAGAATAGCGCTTAAATAATCTGCCATATTAATCCTCACCTAAAAAGAATTCCCTTAGGAAGTCTGACTTGAAATCCGTAAACAAACATTGCATAGAGCACCGCTGTTACGGCAATTGAGATTATGATTGTTGAAACTATCTTGACCTTACTCGAGCCTTTAAGATCATAGATGAAGGCAAATGTTGCAAAAGGAGTAGAGATGATGAAACCAAAAATAGATAGTGCAACAGCATACAGACATAACAGCAGATATGATATTGCTATCTTCTTTATGCCTCCCTTTGGGAAATATGGCTTCTCTGCCTTATCTCTATCCTTTATTCCCTGAATAAGGATCATTATCGAAGAGAAAGCAATAATGATCAAAGCAACGTATGGCATGAGCCTAGGACCTGGTTCCAGCAGCTTCTGAGGCTTCTTTATCTTCAATGCCTGAAAATAAAAGAAAGCTGCACCAACAAGACCAACCAGGCCTGTAATGAAGTCTCTGCGAGGTTTCTTCATCTTACTCTCCTAAAGATTAAGTGTTTTCTACGATAGAAACGGGCAGAAATCCTCCTACCCGTCATATTGTTTTTGAATTTATCAGTCTACAAGTCCGAGAGCTTTACCAGTTGCGAGTGTAGCATCATACTCTTCCTGCTGGATTCTCTTTGACTCTTCAAGATCGTGCCATAGTGGGATATGTCCAATTCTGACAAGGCCCTCATTCACTGCAGGATCCTCGATGAGCTTCTTAAAGGAAGCATTCATTCTCTCGACCTGCACTGGATCCATTCCCTTCGGTCCATAAATGTAGTGCATGCAGAGGATGTAAGCATCATTGTAACCCTGCTCCTGGAGAGTCTTATAGTTGGCTGGAAGATCACGCTTGGAATCAGCAATCTTCACTCCATCACCTGCAACTGTTCCGATAATCTTGAGCTTTCCTGCCTCTGAGTAAGAAATAGCATTGGCAAGAGATACAACGCCAATATCAATGAAGTTTCCTGCAATCATTGTAAGTCTATCAGATTCCTTAGAAGCCTCTACATGGTTGAGCTCAATTCCAAAAATTGACTCAAGTCTTCCAAACAGGAATGTGTTAGAACCATTGGCCGGCATACCAGCATTGATCTTTCCAGGATTAGCCTTTGCATATTCAAGGAACTCTGCAAATGTGTTATATGGAGCATTCACTGGCACAGCGAGGCAACTGAATCCATTGTCGTCGAGAGTTGCAATCAGGGTGAGGTCTGTAAGCGGATTAACATCAGAAGACCCTGTGATATACTGAGTAATAAGAGCAGATGTAGCAAGCATGAATGTATTGCCATCCGGCTTAGCATTCTTAACTGTCTGGTGGCCTACTGTATTGTTCATCTGCTGATAGTTAATCTTCAGCCCGAAAATTCTTGTAAGTCCCTCACCCATTGTCCTGATAGCAAGGTCTGTACCACCGCCTGAAGAACCGGGAATAACAAATGTAATTGTATCATTGGTATTAAAGCCTGTTTCGCTGACAGCCGAAGCTGAAGAAGCAGCTTCCTTCTGTCCCTGGGCAAATACACAAGAAAGTGACATTGCAATACAAAGAAGAATAGCTAATGTTTTCTTCATGATTTTCTCCTCGAATTTTTTCTTCAATAATCGGGGAGCTTTTTGAAATTGGAAAGTAGCATGTTTTGACAAGTGTATCAATTTTTGACATCCGTATGTTAAAAATCCTATTTTTCTGTCAACTGGACCAGACGACAGATATAAGAAAACATTTTCATGATTGCTATGACCTGCAAAGCTAAGAAGAATGAAGCCCAGTATGCTCCATCTTTCACGAGAAGCGCATCAAATATTGACTAAATGCCATCATCTTGAAAATATGTGTGTATATTATTCCCCTGTAGCAGATAATGCATATCTGATGCAGAGAATTATAACCCCAAGGTGGAAACGGAATGAGAGCTATCAAAATAAATCAGAATGATAATGTCGCTGTTGTAATAGCAAGCGCCTCAAAAGGCGATGTGCTTGATGGACTAGGGGTCACACTCCTTGATGATGTCCCACAGGGCCACAAAGTCGCCTTAAAACCAATCAGAAAGGGTGAGCCATGCATCCGTTATGGAGTCGTACTCGGGCTTCTAAAGCAGGATGTAGAACCAGGGAACTGGATTAATGAGTATATGCTTGAGATTGTTCCATCCCCTGCTCTTTCTGAACTGAAAGCCGGATATGAGGGAGTGATCCCTGAATACAATCCAGAGCGTAAGACATGGATGGGATATGACAATGGCCCCGGGAAATTCGCTGGGACACGGAACATCCTTGGTATTTCAACAACAGTGCAGTGCTGTGCAGGCCCATTAAGAGCAGCTGTTGACAAGATCCGCAGGGAGATCCTTCCTAAGTATCATAATGTAGATGAGGTCTCTGCGCTGATCCACCCATATGGCTGCGGAGTCGCAATAAATGCACCTGATGCTGTAATCCCAATCCGCTCAGTCAGGAATCTTGCCCACCACCCTAACTTCGGCAATGAGATAATGCTTGTGTCATTAGGCTGTGAGAAGCTTCAGGTCAGCCAGGTTCTCGAGCCAGATGAAATCAACAAGGAAAACGTCATTGTCCTTCAGGAATGCGATGGATACAAAGGCATGATACAGTCCATCTGTGAAATGGCGGAGAAGAAACTGAAGAAGCTGAATGAGAGAAAGAGAACTGAGCTTCCTCTTTCAAAGCTCTGTGTCGGAACACAGTGCGGTGGATCAGATGCCTTCTCTGGCCTTTCTGCTAATCCATCAATCGGATATGCATTTGATCTTCTTGCTAAAGGCGGAGCAACATGCCTCTTCAGTGAGGTTACAGAAGTCAGGGATGCTGTATATATAATTGCTAATCGGTGCCATGATGATGCCACTGTTGAGAAGCTGAAGAAAGAAGTCGGCTGGTATGATAAGTATCTTGCTAAAGGCGAAGTTGACAGGGCTGCCAATACAACCCCTGGAAACAAGAAAGGCGGGCTCTCGAATATCATTGAGAAGTCCATGGGATCAATTGCAAAATCCGGCAACAGCCCGATTGCGGATGTAATCGGGCCTGCAGAGATCCCTTCTAAGCCAGGAATCGTCTTTGCAGCAACTCCTGCTTCGGATATTGTATGCGGCCCAACGCAGCTAGCTTCCGGCATCGGCCTTCAGGTCTTCTCCACAGGCCGTGGAACCCCATATAGCCTTAAGGAGATACCAGTGATCAAACTATGCACAAGGCATGACATAAAGCAGCAGTGGCCTGATATCTTCGATATAGATACTGGGGATATAATCACAGGAAAAGGCAATTTCCACGATGTCGGTCTGAAGCTATACAACCTTATCCTCGATGTTGCAAGCGGCAGGAAAAGCTGCGCTGAAGAGCTTGGAATCTATAATGATCTGATTATAGACAACCCAGCACCTATCACGTAAGCATTGCAGATTCTGAGGCTGTTACAGACAGATGCAGCAGCCTTCATTATATAATCCGCAGATTATCATAAAGAAAATACTAAACACATCCCATCATATACAAAAGCCATCCCGTAGGATGGCTCAGTGCGTATGAAAAACAGATGATTCTTATAGGAATCAGCTGTTCTTGATGTGGACATCAAGCTGATTGAATGGAATGACAATGCCGTTCTTCTCAAACTCTGCCTGGATCCCATTGAGAAGATCAT
>CAKQTF010000024.1 GCA_934276695.1 uncultured Spirochaetales bacterium | reverse complement strand
ATCCATAAGGCTGAACACTCTCTCAATAGCCTCATTCTTTGAGCACAGGTGATTTATCAGCATGGGCTCGCTTATAGTCTCACCTACAGTCATCCTCGGATTGAGGGAAGAGAACGGATCCTGGAAAATCATCTGCAGATTACGGCGCAGCTCGAATGTGTTCTTCTCCTTCAGGATGTCCCTGCCTTCGAAGATCACCTCTCCTTCCGCTCCATCAAGCAGCTTTATCACAACACGGCCAAGCGTCGACTTGCCACACCCTGACTCACCGACGACGCCAAGAGTCTCCCCTTCATTGAGAGTGAACGAGACATCATCAACAGCATGAAGCATGCCTTTCGGGGTTTTGAAATACTTCTTAAGATGGTTGACTTTTAAAAGCTCCTTCATGCTCTCTCCTTCTGGTATTTCAGGCATCTGACTATATGCCCTGGCGTAAGCTCTGTATCAGCAGGCATCTCCATATGGCATCTTTCAGAGGCATCCTTGCAGCGAGGGGCAAAAGGACACCCTGGAGGCAGATTAGCTGGATCAGGCATCAGCCCGCTTATCGGATGAAGCCGCTTTTCCTTTATGTTTGCAGATGGAAGAGACCCGAACAGCCCCTCAGTATAAGGATGGGCAGTGTGCTCATACACATCTTCCAGTGTTCCGCACTCCACTATGTAACCTGCATACATTATCGCAACACGGCTGCATATCTCAGCTACAACACCAAGATCATGAGTGATCAGGAGCATTGCTGTCTGGTATTCCTTCCTCAGATTCCTCATAAGCTCCAGAACCTGTGCCTGTATAGTCACATCAAGTGCAGTGGTAGGCTCATCAGCGATTATTATCTCAGGCCTGCAGGCCAGAGCAATCGCAATGACGACCCTCTGCTTCATCCCGCCTGAGAACTGATGAGGATACTCGCTCATCCTCTCTCTTGGGATTCCGACAGTCTCAAGCATCTCTGCCGCGATCTTCTCAGCCTCGAGCCGGCTGACCTTCCTATGCATCCTCACGACTTCCGCAATCTGATCTCCGACACGCATAACAGGGTTAAGACTCGTCATAGGATCCTGGAAGATCATGGAGATATCATTTCCCCTTATAAGCCTCATCTCCACCTCACTGGCCTTAGTGAGATCCTTTCCCTTCAGATCAATCCTACCGGATACAATCCGGCCTGGAGGATTCGGGACAAGCTTCATCAGGCCTAATGCAGTTGTGGTCTTTCCTGCTCCTGTCTCGCCAACAAGCCCGAGAGTCTCGCCTTTATTAAGCTTAAAGCTTATGCCATTGACTGCGCAGACCTCACCATCATCCGTGAAATAATGGATGACTAGATCATTCACAGAAAGAAGCTCTTTATCTTTATCCATGCCAATCACCTCTTAAGTTTTGGATCGAGCGCATCCCTCAGGCCATCACCGAACAGATTCAGGGAGAGAACAGTGAACATGATAGCAAGCCCTGGGAATATTACCTCATGCGGGTAATCCCTCATGAATGTCCTTGCTGTTGACAGCATGCTACCCCATTCTGGTGTAGGAGGCTGTATACCAAGTCCAAGGAACGAGAGAGCTGCCAGCATTATTATGGACTTTCCGATTCCAAGTGTTGCCTGCACAATGATCGGAGCAAGCACATTCGGAAGGATATAATGCATTATTATATGGGAATTCTTTGCACCTATGCACCTTGCTGCCTCTATGAATTCCTGATCCTTCACAGTCAGGGTTGATCCCCTGACGACTCTTGCAAAAGTCGGGATTGTGCTTATTGAGAGTGCAATGATAGCATTCACAAGCCCTGGGCCAAGCGTAGTGGTTATTACAATCGCCAGAACCGTTGAGGGGATAGACATCATGATATCACATGCACGCATTATCAGAGACTCCAGCCTCTTGCCGAAGAATCCTGCAATTGCTCCAAGTACGCATCCGACAAGAGCTCCTATCAGAAGCGATATGAATCCCATGACCAATGAGATCCTTGCGCCGTAAATGACTCTGCTGAATATATCACGCCCGAAATTATCCGTTCCGAACGGATGCGCAAGCGAAGGTGTCTGATTAAGCGCTGTGTAATCCTGGAGCGCATAGTCATATGGTGCTATAAGATCTGCGAAAAGCGCACAGAACACAAGCACTGCAAGGCCGAAGAGGCCAATCATTGCAAGGCGGCTCTTCTTCAGCCTGCGCCATACATCCGCAGCCTGGCTTCTTTTCTTAATCGTGGCTCTTGTCATGCTGTTTCCTCCTTAGGCTGCTTCCTGACTCTCTTTCTCTCATACTGGGCCTTTATCCTTGGATCTGCGACAGCATACATCAGATCGACAGCCAGATTGACTATAGAGCACATAAGCGCGATTACAAGAACTCCGCCCTCAACCAGTGGGTAGTTCCTGTTCTTTATTGCATCAACCATCAGCTTACCGAGCCCAGGAATGGCGAACACCTGCTCATTGACCACTGCTCCTGAAAGGCCTCCTGCGAACTGGATTCCTATTATCGTTATAATCGGGATCAGGGCATTCTTAAGCGCATGCTTGAAGATCACCTGCCTTTCAGAGAGCCCTTTAGCCTTTGCAGTCCTTATATAATCAGACCTGATCACCTCAAGCATGCTCGAGCGCGTCATCCTGGTTATAGTCGCAAGAGAAGCCGCACTTATGCTTAGGATAGGCATTATGTAATAAAGCGGTCCGTAGAGACCGGATGCAGGCAGTATGCCAAGCTTGACGGAGAAGAACAGGATGCGGAGCAATGCCAGCCAGAAGTTCGGCATCGTTATGCCAAGCAGGGCAAGGACCGTGATTATGTTATCCAGAATGGTATACTGCTTAACAGCGCTTATTATTCCAGCAGGCACACCAACAGCAACTGCAAACAGGCAGCTAAGGAAAGCCAGCTTTATCGTCACAGGAAGCCTGGTCATTATCTCATCTGCTACTGAAAGCTTAGTCATATATGAAACGCCAAGATCCCCATGAAGAAGATTCCACATATAAATCAGATACTGCTGGAAGAATGGCTTATCAAGGCCCATCTCAGATCTCAATGCGATTACCTCTTCTTCTGTGGCAGTATCCCCAAGAATCAGACGTGCAGGATCACCATCAGTGAAATGCATCATCGTGAAAATCACGAATGTGACGCAAAGCAGAACAGGGATTGTGACAAGAATCCTTCTTAGTATATATCGTCCCACTGTACTCTCCTATTTAACAAAAGCAAGGACGGAAAGCATCTCCCGTCCTTGAGAATCATGCATAAAGCCTATTATCTGAATGTTATTGTCGTCAGATCCGGAATGACATTCGGATAGAACGGAAGGTTGTCGATGACATCAAGGCAGCCATATGCATTCCCAGGAAAAGCAATCGGGAAAGTATAGAGCTTTGATGCAAGATAATCCTGCAGCTCCCCATATATGCGTGCGCGCTCTGCTGTATCATATGTGGAGATTCCAGCATCCAGATAATCCTGGACCTTCTGATCTCCATGACGGACAGAGATTGTCCTTGAGATAGGCCATGCAAGAAGCGCAGATGACGGATCATTTATAGCTGCTGTATTCGTCATAAGCGAAACAGCGATCTCGCCAGCATTGTTCAGTGTTGTGAACTGGGCAAGATCCACGAATCTGATCTCACACTTGACGCATCCAAGGGAATCCCACATCGACTGGACAGCCTCTGAGAAGTTCCTGTTGAGAGTGCTGTCATATGTTGTATAGACAAGCCGAAGCGGATTTGCATCTGTATATCCGGCCTTTGCCAGATACTCCTTAGCCTTTGCAGGATCATAAGAAGGCAGGTCAGTTGCCTTGTGTCCGATGATCGTGGATGAATAATAGCTGTCGGCAACGGTTGCCTTGCCTCCCCATCCGATTGATACAAGAGCATCCCTGTTCAGGGCATATGACAACCCAGCCCTTACGTTGTAGTCATCGTATGGCTTTATTGCACCGCAGAATGTGACAAAGCTTATCCCCTGGGTATTCCCGCTTATAAGGCGTGTCTTCGGGTTATTCTCAATCCTATCCCATTCTGTTGATGGAAGATTGAATGCAATATCGACTCCGCCTGTCTCAAGCTCAATTGCTCTTGAGGATCCTTCGACAATGACTCTTGCAACAAAATGATCATAGGCAAGCTTCTCGCCCCAGTAGTTCTCATTAGCCTCAAGCTCAATCCTGTCACCGCTTATCCAGCTCTTGAACTTCATCGGGCCTGTACCCATAGGCCTGCGTGACTTATCCTCAGCAGAGGCTGTTTCATAATAATTCCTGCTGACAATAGCGCATCGATGGGATGCAAGAGCAGAGATCAGCGCCGCATTCGGTGACTTCAGCTTAACAATCAGATGGCAGTCATCGATTATTTCAAATGCATCTGTATCTATTGATCCGAACAGATTTGATGTGAATGAGCTCTTTGCAGCCAATGCAAGCGAATATGCCACATCATCTGCTGTCATCTTTGACCCATCCTGGAAGTATACATCATCACGCAGCGTGAGGCTGAGAGTCACATCATCGACCATCTTATACTCTGTTGCAAGCCAAGGTGAGATGTTTCCATCAAGATCTGATCTGAGGAGAGGCTCATATACGAGTCTGGAAACCACGATGCCATTCTGATTGGAATGGGCGTACGGATCAAGTTGCTGAGGCTCACCATCCAGAGCAACTGTGAGTGTATCCTTCTTCACCGCGGTTACTGATGATGCTGATGAAGAAGATGAACTACCAGCTGCTGCCTTCGGGGTCTCCCCCTTAGAGCAGGCTGTAGCAAATATGACAAGCAATACAAGTAGTACTGTGCTTAAACGCTTCATATTTTTACTCCCTTTTCTATTTCTGTTTTTGCTGAAAAACAAGCAATGAATATTCTATCTTCACATTAGTACTTTTACAACATACATTATTCAGAAAATTGCAAGAAATATGAATAAATATGCACAGATTCTTTCAGGGAAGCAGGAAAGAAATGAAGACAATCAGAAAGTTACTCTCTCTATGCTGAGAGCTTTCCCTGTACTTGCATCAGCCTCGATAATGACTCCCTGGATTGATCCATTGCCTTCAGCTACCTCGCTTTTCATCGGGAGCTGTGTAAGCTGCCTTTCTATGGACTTCTCAGGAGAGGAGCCTATTATCATGCCAAGCACACCTGTAAGTCCAAGGTCTGTTATGTATGCAGTGCCTTTTGGCAGGATCTTCTCATCCGCTGTCTGGACATGCGTATGTGTCCCGACAACAGCAGTGACCTTCCCATCAAGATAGAAGCCTAGTGCCTCCTTCTCTTCCGCTGATTCCGCATGAAAATCAATGAAGATGAGCGGAGTCTTCTTGAGGATCTCGCGGACAAGCGAATCAAGACTGCGGAAAGGATCGTCTATGCTCATCATATTCACTCTTCCCTGGGCATTTATCACAGCAATATCCAAGCCCTTTAGATGCCGTATTGTCCAGCCGCGGCCAACACATGGGCTAGGATAATTAACAGGCCTGAGGATATCGCTTTCCCTCTCCATCACAGGAAAGATATCATCCTTCTGCCAGATATGATTCCCGCTTGTAATAACATCAATGCCTAAGCTCTTCATGGTGCTGTAGTCAGAAGCGGATATGCCGAATCCATCAGCAGCATTCTCGCCGTTTGCGATTACAAAATCTGCCTTTCTCTCACGAACAATAGAAGAGAGCCCTAAAAAAAGGGCTCCCATTCCTGCTTTTCCTGAAATATCCCCCAGCATAAGGGTCCGGAGTCTTCCATTCATCGCGCATACTCCACAACTCTGGTCTCACGGATGATAGTCACCTTGATCTTACCAGGATATCTGAGCTCAGCTTCTATTCTCTCTGCAATCCCCTGTGCAATTGATTTAGCACCGTCATCAGAGACTGTATCGCTATTCACAAGAATCCTCAGCTCCCTTCCAGCCTGGATTGCAAAGGCATTATCTACACCATCAAACCCCTTAGCAATATTCTCAAGGCTCTCAAGGCGCTTGATGTAATTATCGAGGCTTTCCCTTCTTGCTCCAGGGCGGGCAGCAGAAATTGCATCAGCAATCTGGACAATTATTGCCTCAATGGATGCAGGCTCAACATCATTATGATGTGCAAGCACAGCATTCACGACCTTAGGATCCTCTCCTAACCTCTTTACAAGCTCTCCGCCATACTCTGCATGGTTAGCCTCACTCTCTGTCTCTGCACCCTTTCCGATATCGTGCAGGAGCCCAGCTCTCTTTGCAAGCTCAGCATCTGCTCCGACTTCGCTTGCGATCATGCCAGAGAGTATTGCGACTTCTTTTGAATGCAGAAGCACATTCTGGCCATAGCTTGTCCTGAAATACAGACGCCCAATAGCCCTGATCAGCTCAGGTCCAATATTATGGATTCCAAGATCGAATATGACTTTCTCACCCTCATCCACAATAATCTTGCCGATCTCAGCAGATACCTTATTGATGACTTCCTCAATCCTTGCAGGATGAATACGTCCATCCTGGACAAGCCTTTCGAGTGCAACCCGGGCAATCTCCTTTCTTACAGGATCAAAGCAGGAGATGACAACAGCTTCCGGAGTATCATCAATTATGATATCAACACCAGTCAGCGTCTCAAGCGTTCTTATATTACGGCCTTCCCTGCCTATGATCCTTCCCTTCATCTCATCAGAGGGAAGCTCTACGGATGTGGTTGTGATCTCACCGGACACCTCTGTTGCAAGGCGCTGGATTGAAGTCACAATAATATCCCTTGCTACCTTATCAGCCTGAAGCTGAGCCTCATCTCTGATTTTATTGATATAAACCTGACCATCCCTCTCAGCTTTCAGCTTCATCTGCTCGATGATTGAGTCCTTAGCCTCATCACGGGACATCCCAGCAACTCTTTCAAGTTCGCTAGCAAGCTGGACAGATTTCTCTTCAGCTTCCTTCTCTTTCTGCGCAAGAGCGTTCTCTCTCTCTCCCAGTTGTCGCTTTATAGCATCAAGTTCCTGCTGCTTATGCTCAAGATTCTCTTCTTTCTGCAGTAATCTTCTTTCAGATTTCTGCAGTTCGCCCCGCCTTTCTCGAGCTTCAGCTTCCTGCCTCTGCTGCTCTTTAAGCAGCTTATCACGTCCTTCAAGGATAATTTCCCTAGCCTGAGCCTCAGCATCCTTAACAGCTTCCTCTGATAAACGGATAGCCTTCTGCTCTGCAGAGGTAAGCTTGAATTTCGCATAAATCCAACGGCCAACAAAGCCTAATGCAATACCAGCAATACAACACAGGAGGGATACAACTATAGTTGTCATCATAGTGGATATACCTCCTAAAAGTATTAATCTAACAGATTGATATTGTAATAAAGTTCAACAACTGTCAAGGTAATTCAATATAACGGATAAAGGCATAAAAAAACCGCCACAACGTGACGGCTTCAGGCAAATGCCTGTTTCAATGCTTCTAATAAAGCATTTCCCAGCCTTTTACGGCTGCGGAAGCTCACTCTGCCTTCTTCTCAGCCTTCTCAGCTTTTGCAGACTTCTTTGCTTCCTTCTTCTCAGCTTTCTCATCCTTCTTGGTCTTCTCTACCAGTTCAAGGATAACCATCTCAGCTGCGTCTCCAAGTCTGTTGCCAGTCTTGAGGATCCTTGTGTAACCACCCTTACGTTCTGCGAACATAGGAGCGATTTCCTTGAAGAGCTTGTTAAGAACAGCCTCATCATAGACAATCTTTGCAATCTCGCGGCGGTTGTGAACGTTGTCAACCTTAGCGCGTGTGATCATCTTCTCGGCCATCTTTCTAACTTCAAGAGCCTTTGCTTTTGTGGTCTCAATTCTCTCATATCTGAAGAGAGAGGTGACCATGTTGCGCTTTAGCGCCTTGCGCTCGCTTGATGAACGTGAAAGCGCATTGAAACCAATCTTATGCTTCATTCTCTACTTCCTTGTTTTCTGGAACTTTAATAGATGTCTTTAATACACTGAAATCTGTCATGCCAAGAGTAAGGCCCCATTCCTTGAGCTTATCTTTGATTTCAGAAAGTGACTTCTTTCCGAAGTTTCTTGTCTTAGCAATCTCTTCTTCAGTCTTCTTTGCAAGATCACCAATTGTCTTGATTCCTGCATTCTTAAGGCAGTTGGAAGAACGGACTGTAAGCTCAAGCTCCTCTACAGGAGTATCAAGAAGCTTCTTGATCTTCTCTTCTTCCTCATCAACTTCCTCAGTTGTGCATATCTTGTCTTCATCAAAATTAATGAAGATGGTGAAGTGCTCTTTGATGATCTTAGCAGCTTCTCCTAAAGCATTCTCTGGTGTAATAGTACCATCAGTGAAAATCTCAAGAGTAAGCTTATCATAATCGTTTCTCTGTCCAACCCTAGCTGGCTCTATAGAATACTTAACTCTCTTTACTGGAGAGAAGAAAGCATCTATTGAAATAACGCCAGGCTCTTCAGAGTACTTCTCATTTAATTCAGATGGGACATAGCCACGTCCAAGATCAATCTGAACTTCCATCTCCAGATCGCAATCATCCATCATTGTGAAAATTGGAAGATCTGGATTTGTAACAGTTACCTGATCTCTTTCAAAGTCTGCTCCGGTAATCATGCCTGGTCCCTTGCATGGGATTGTCAGGACAGCTCCTTCGCATTCTTCTGGCATGCTGATCTGCAATTTCTTAATAGCTGCAATGATATCACTGATGTCTTCTCTTACTCCGGGAAGCGGTTCGAACTCGCTTGTGACAGTATGCGGAGTTCTCTGCTCTGAACCAGAGAAAGTAACAAAGCGAATGGCAGTGACTGCATACCCCTGAATAGAAGAAAGAAGAACCCTGCGCAGTGTATTACCTACAGTAGTTCCGAATCCTCTTTCAAAAGGATAAGCGACAAACTTACCATAATCTGCAGTTGCCACTGTATGATCAGAGACAATTCCAGTAGGTCTCTTGAAGCCCTTAAGAAGATTTTTTCTAGCCATGGTTACTCCTATTTTTTAACCTGCATTAAACAGCAATGCTGCTGGCTTGCGCCAGCAAACATCAAACACGGCGAGTCTTGCGTGGACGACAACCGTTGTGTGGGATTGGAGTGACATCCTTTATTGAGCGTACCTTCAATCCAAGCACACCAAGAGTTCTGATTGCGCTTTCGCGGCCAACACCAGGCCCCTTAACGTAAACATTGACCTCTTTTAGGCCGTAATCCATTGCCTTCTTCGCAGCTGTCTCACATGTTGTCTGTGCAGCATATGGAGTAGACTTCTTAGCTCCTCTGAATCCAAGGCCACCTGCGGAAGCCCATGAGAGTGCGTTACCTTCAAGGTCGGTAACGGTAATGATTGTATTGTTGAAGGTAGCCTGAATATAAACATTTCCTTCCAGAACTGTCTTCTTTACTTTCTTCTTAACATTAGCCATTTCTACCTACCCCTTATTTCTTCTTTCCAGCAACAGTCTTCTTCTTGCCCTTTCTAGTGCGAGCATTAGTCTTAGTCCTCTGACCTCTGACTGGCAGGCCCTTTCTGTGGCGGAGACCTCTGTAGCAGCCAATATCCATCAGTCTCTTGATATTAAGAGCTACTTCAGTGCGAAGATGACCTTCAATCTTATACTCTTCCTCGATAACCTTTCTGAGAAGAGCGACATCATCGTTGCTTAATGTGTTAATCCTTACATCTGGATCAATATTTGTCTTCTGACAGATATCCATAGCAGACTTATTACCGATTCCATAGATATATGTCAGTGCGATCTTAACTGCCTTGTTTGGCAAGTCAACACCTGCTATACGTGCCATTTTGGCCCCCTAATTATTTCTGTCTCTGCTTGTGCTTTGGGTTCTCGCATATAATGCGTACAACACCTGCACGTCTAATAACTTTACACTTGTCACAAATTGGTTTGACACTTGCTCTTACTTTCATAGTTCAAGCTCCTATTAGATTTTCTTTGTCTTGCGTTTCTTAGAAAGGCTTACAAATCCATCATGATGATGCATCTTCATTAATCCGTCAAGCTGTCTCATGGTTTCAAGGTCAACACCAACCATAATAATCAGTGAAGTACCACCAAACAGCATTGCAACATCACTTGGAAGATCAAAAGCCAGCTGTACTAAGGTAGGAATCAGTGCGATGAATGCAAGGAACAGAGA
>CAKQTF010000023.1 GCA_934276695.1 uncultured Spirochaetales bacterium | reverse complement strand
TGGCACATTATGCTCCCTTGCATACTTTGCCGCAGTGATCTTGCCCTCTATCCCCCTTGTTCCGAATCCTCCTGGGACGAGGATCCCGCTCACATCTCCGAGAAGCTCATCCGCACTCTCATCGCTCAGGAGCTCAGCATCCACCCATTTTATGTCAATCTGGCTATGCTGAGACCATCCTGCATGTTTTAGTGCTTCTATTACAGAGAGATATGCATCATGGAGCTGTATGTATTTGCCTACCATTGCTATTCTGACCTTACGCTCAGACCTCTCTATGTTGTCAAGCATGCGTTTCCATTCACTCATATCTGATGGCTTTGTCTCCAGCTTGAGCTCCCTGCATACTATCTCGTCGAGGTTCTCCTTCTGAAGCATTATCGGAGCTTCATAAAGCACAGGCACAGTTGAGTTCTCTATTACGCAGTCAGGCTTGACATTGCAGAAGAGCGCGATCTTCTCCTTGATTGACTTCTCAATCGGCTCATCTGCCCTCATCACTATGATATCAGGGAAGATCCCGGCTCCCATGAGCTCCTTCACTGAATGCTGTGTCGGCTTGCTCTTATGCTCGCCTGATGATTTTATGTAAGGCACGAGGGTCACATGGATGAACAGGCAGTTATCCTTTCCCTTCTCGATTGCGATCTGCCTTATTGCTTCCAGGAACGGCTGGGATTCGATATCTCCTGTTGTTCCTCCTATCTCAGTGATTATCACATCGGCGTTTGTCTTCTCATCAAGGGAGTAGATGAATTTCTTTATCTCATTTGTGACATGCGGGATGATCTGGACTGTGGAACCCAGGTATTCGCCGTTCCTCTCCTTGTTCAGCACTGTCCAGTATACTTTTCCTGATGTCAGGTTTGAGAATTTATTCAGGTCCTCATCAATGAAGCGCTCGTAATGTCCCAGGTCAAGATCTGTCTCAGCCCCATCATCGGTTACGAATACCTCTCCATGCTGAAGCGGTGACATCGTGCCAGGGTCGACATTCATATACGGATCCAGCTTCTGGGCTGCTACTTTCAGCCCGCGGCTTTTCAGCAGCCTTCCGAGGCTTGCTGCGGTGATGCCTTTCCCAAGTCCTGAAACAACGCCACCTGTTACGAAAATGTGCTTTGCCATTTTATTGCTCCTTATATTTCTTTAAGAGAAGGACTGCTGATTCCCTCAGTGTGATCCTTCTGTCCATAGCTGTTCTCTCTATTGCTTTGTGAGCTTCATGCTCTTTCATGCCTTTCTCGATAAGGCAGCACTTAGCCTTTGATATTATCCTTGCATCATCGAGCTTCCCCTCAAGCCTCTTGATCTCAAGATCCTTTGCCCTTAATCGCTCCTTGATTGTCTCAGCAAGCCTGATCGTCTGGAAGAGAATCGGCTTTAAGACAGGCTTTGATACGATAAGGATCCCGCTTTTAGCAAGGTCATTGCTGAATATTGGAATAAGCTCTTCCTTCATTATCATTATGACGGCGGAATCTGTTGATGATGTGATCATATGGGCAAGATCTATCCCGGGCTCATCGGATAGCGGATAGTTTATTATTATAGTGTCCCATTCCTCGTCAAGGGCGAGTCTTCTTGCTGCCGCAGCACCTATGCAGGGAGTGATGAAGTACTCTCCCTTCTCCTTAAGAAGGGAAGTGAGGGCTTCCGCGCTCCTCTCGCTGGCTGCCACAGCAAGTATACGCATGCTACGTTACCAGAAATTCCAGATCCCGCGAGAAGAGGATCTGGTCCTCAGCCCTGATGGCTTTTTCGTAATCGCTGCGCTTTGCTTTCAGAAAGCATGAGAGCAGATGCTCTGGAAGAACTGCCCTGATCAGCTCAGAGCCTTCAGCTGCCTCAGCAGCTTCGAACAGGCTGAGGGATAGAGGCTCTCCCTCCTTCACGTCACTGATCCTCAGGTCTTTCCTGATTCCGTCCTCTGCTGCCTTCAAAAGGAGCAGTAGTGCAAGGTATGGGCTGCATGATGGATCTGCAAGCCGTACTTCAATCCTCTTAGCGCTCTCTTTCCTCACATCCGGGACTCGGATCAGGAGGCCTCTGTTTGATGTTCCCCATGTGACAGATGAAGGTGCCTCGTCGCTGCCTATTCTCTGATAGCTGTTTGATACAGGATTCAGGAACAGCTGCAGCTCCTTGATATGGCATAGCATGCCTGCTATGAGGTTCTCCTTCAGCTGGTCGAATGATACGCCGTCCTTATGCAGTGAGAGATTTATATGCAGGCCTGAGCCTGATTCATCAAAGAGCGGCTTCGGAAGGAATGATGCGAATAGCCCGCGCTGTGAGGCAAGCGTCTTAACCATGCTCTTGAATGAGATCAGATTATCTGCAGCTGCAAGCATTGAGGTAGGGCGGAATGATATCTCATTCTGACCCGGTCCTTTCTCATGGTGGCTTGTCTCGATGAAGATTCCCATCTCCTCTAGGGTTATCGAGATCTCCCTTCTTATATTCTCGCCTTTATCAAGCGGGGCTATATCGAGGTATCCTGCAGCATCCATCGGCTCATATGTAGGATTCCCGTCCTCATTGTTCTTGAAAAGGTAGAACTCGCATTCAAGCCCGACCATTGCATCGAATCCTCTCTTGTACAGCTCTTTCTCGGCTGTCTTCAGAAGATAGCGTGCATCTCCTTCAAATGGTGTGAGGTCAGTATGCGTTATGTCGCAGAACAGCCTTATCACGCGTCCGTTCTCACTTGGTCTCCATGGAAGGATCTGAAGCGTCTCCGGGTCAGGGAAGAGCAGCAGGTCTGAATCCTCTATGTTAAGGAATCCCCTGATTGCTGATGCATCGAAGCGTATGCCTTCAGTGAAGGCCCTCTCAAGCTCTGATGCAGAGATAGAGACATTCTTCAGCTGGCCGAATATATCACAGAACGAGAGACGGACAAACCTGACATCGTTTTCTTTTGCATACTGCAGTACATCATCCTTGTCGTACGTTGTCATATGAGGCCTCTAGATATTTGTATAAAGACGCTTATAGGGCGTTCTGGAATTAGGTTTCAATATGAAGAAATGCTGTTTCATTATGGCTTCTATGTCAAGTGAGAAAATGGAGCAGAATTCAGAAATCTGGGCTTTTATCTCAGAGAGCTCTGCCTCTGTCGGCTCACTGGCAGAGACCTGAGGAGGCAGGTCCGGCGGAAGCGATGCCGATCTGAGTATGATTCTTCCTCCATGCATTCCTGTCCCTGTGAAATAGCCGACAGGGGGATTTCCACCCTGCTCAAGGCCAAGCACGATTATGGTTCCTCCTGCCTGGTATTCCCCGAGAAAAGAGCCAGCGCTGTCTCCGATTATCATCAGCGGCTGCTTCTCATTATATGCCTTCATATGTATTCCGGCCCTGTAACCGGCCTTATCCCTGATGTATATCCTTCCTCCGCGCATGGCATATCCTGCGGCATCCCCAGCAGATCCGTGTATTATTATCATGCCATCATTCATCGTATCCCCGACAGCATCCTCAGCGTTATCGAGTACCTCGATTTCTGTGCCGTCTATGAATGCAGCAAGCGCATTGCCAGGCACTCCATGTATCCTTATGACCTTCCCGCTGCTTCCGGCTCCGATATACCGCTGCCCCTGGAGGCTGAAGAGATCGATCTTCCTGTCCTCAGAACTGCGTATCATATCATTCAGTTCTCTGAATGGCATGTCATATGCATCAATTCTCATATATGCTCCTATTCGCCTGCATGGCTTACACCGAGGATTCTCAGCTCTGTCTCATTCAGGTCTATTCCCCTCAGCATTGCCCTGTTCCCCCTGAGTGCCTCAATAGAGTTGATTCCCATTCCGCCCATCATCTCCTTGATCTCATTCGTCCAGGCATTCACAAGGTTTATAAGCCTTTCCTTTGCTTCGTATGGATCGAGACGCTTAACAAGCTCCTCTCTCTGTGTCGCTATTCCCCAGTTGCATCTGCCGCTCTGGCAGCTTCTGCATAGATGGCATCCCATTGCAATCAGGGCAGCTGTAGCGATATACACAGCATCAGCTCCAAGCGCGATTGCCTTTACTATGTCTGCACTGCATCTTATCGAGCCGCCAGCGATTATCGAGACCCTGTTCCTGATGCCCTCATCCCTGAGCCTCTTGTCAACGGAGGCAAGCGCAAGCTCTATCGGGATTCCTACATTGTCCCTGATCGATGCAGGAGCGGCTCCTGTCCCGCCTCTCATCCCGTCTATTGCTATGATGTCAGCTCCGCTTCTTGCTATTCCTGAGGCAATTGCAGATATGTTATGAACAGCAGCGACCTTGACTATCACAGGCTTTCTGTATCCTGTTGTCTCCTTGAGTGCATACACAAGCTGCCTAAGGTCCTCTATCGAGTATATGTCATGGTGCGGGGCAGGGGAGATCGCATCTGAGCCTTCCGGGATCATCCTTGTCCTCGATACATCCGCAGTGATCTTCGATCCAGGCAGATGGCCGCCGATCCCAGGCTTAGCACCCTGTCCCATCTTTATCTCGATTGCTTTACCTGCTTCAAGATATTCGGGCTTCACTCCGAACCTTCCTGATGCAATCTGCACGATTGTATGCTCTCCATAGGCATAGAAGTCCTCATGGAGTCCTCCCTCTCCTGTGTTGTACAGCGTTCCAAGCTCCTCTGCAGCCATTGCAAGTGCCTTATGGGCATTGTAGCTTATAGAGCCATAGCTCATTGCTGAGAACAGTATCGGGACCGAAAGCTCCAGCTGGGATGGAAGATCCGTTATTATCCTTCCTCTTTCATCACGCCTGAACTCATCGTTCCTGCTGCCTAGGAATACCTTTGTCTCCATCGGCTCTCTCAGTGGATCAATCGGAGGATTGGTTACCTGGGATGCATTGATCAGAAGCCTGTCCCAGTACACAGGAAGCTCCTTCGGTGAGCCCATGGATGCAAGCAGCACTCCTCCTGTTGATGCCTGGCGGAATATGTTTGCTATCGAGTCAGCCCTCCAGTTCGCATTCTCACGGAATGAGCTCTCAGCTTTCCTGATCCTGATCGCATGTACTGGGCAGATTGCCACGCAGCGCTGGCAGCATACGCATTTTCCATCATCTGCAGCCATGATCTTCCTTGCCTTATCATAATGGTGGACACTGTTTGAGCACTCCCGCTCGCATATCCTGCAGCGTGTGCATGTGTCATTATCCCTGACTACCTCGAATTCCGGGGAAATATAATCAAGTCCTGGCATGCTATCTCTCCTCTGAATAGAGCCTGACGACTACAGGCTCTCCGCCTTTCGGATGCCAGATCCTGTCCGGTTCCGGCTCGATTATCCTTATCGCAGCTTCCTCACTTGCGAAATAGACCATGTCATCCTTCTCTGCAGCTACAAGGCTTCTGAGCTTAAGCCTGTCATTGAGTGCCATCAGGCCTCCTGAGAATCCGACAAGGATTGAGAACGGGCCAGTGATCAGAAGCGATGAGAACACATTCCGGAGGTATGTGTATTCGCGCTTCTCTTCCTCCGGCATCCGTGAAATCGTGCTCCAGAACGGAGCTGCGATCACATGTGCTGTTTCTTCCATTGAAAGCCCTTTGCCCCTGCTCAGATAGTCGATGATGTATGTGATTACCTCCGTATCTGTCTGCAGCGTGCATCTGTAGCCGTACATCTCGATTGCCCTTCTGTTTGCATCGTAGCTTGAGATCTCGCCATTATGCACGACTGATATATCCAGAAGCCCGAATGGATGGGCGCCTCCCCACCATCCTGGCGTGTTTGTAGGATACCTTCCATGGACTGTCCAGCAGTATCCTTCATATTCCTCCAGCCTGTAGAAGTCGCCGACATCCTCTGGAAATCCGACAGCCTTGAAGCATCCCATGTTCTTCCCTGATGAGAAGATGTATGCGCCTTTTATAGTCGTGTTCACATGGACCACAGCCCTGACAGTGTACTCATTCTCCTCAAGGAGAGAGAAGGCCAGCTTAGTCTTGAGCGGCGCTACGAAATAACGCCACATCAGGGGCTCATCCGTTATGTTCCTGTTCTTCCTAGTTGGAATCTTTGACAGGTTGACTATATCGAAGTATTCATCAAGGTAGTGCTCAGTCTCAATCCTGGCATCATTGCTGTCATAGAATATGTGAAGGGCATAATAAGAGCTGTATTCAGGATAGATCCCGTAGCCGGCAAAGCCTCCGCCGAGGCCATTTGATCTGTCATGCATTGTTGCTATCGACTTTATCATGCTCTCCCCGGAGAACCGTCTGCCGCTTCTTGAGAACTGTGACGATATTGCGCATCCGGAAGGAATCCTCACTTCTCCTTCCATTGGTGACATAGAGCTCTGAAAATAGTCCATACTGCCTCCGAAATGGAAAAAGGCGCCTGGTTTAGGGAGTATTCCTCCTAGCCAGACGCCTTTGTCATGAGTTCAAGATATAGGAGTTGCTGTTTTTTTGCAATAGTGTAATTGGTGCGGATTGTTGTTTTTGTCATATCCCTAGTGAGTGTTATCTGTTTCTCTGCTAAAATAATAGAAGATTTTTTGCAGTTAATTATTTCTAATGAACTAATTATTGGTACTATAAAGAATTGCTTTGCATTTTCTAAAAATGCAGCTAAGGTGTTGACTTTGGCCATCCTTTTCTGATAGAACATTTGCAACGACAAAGGTGTTGTGGCTGATGGGCTATGACACCTTTTTTTATCACTCTTTGGAGGCAGTGTGTATGGAAACAGTAGCGGATTATTTCGGCTCTCTGGTCTTTAATGATGAGACAATGAGAGAGAGACTTCCTAAGGATGTCTACAAGGCTCTCAAAAGGACAATAGCTGAAGGCAAGGATCTGGATATAAATGTGGCAAACAGTGTTGCCAATGCCATGAAGAACTGGGCTGTAGAGAATGGATGCACCCATTATACTCACTGGTTCCAGCCGATGACGGGGATAACAGCAGAGAAGCATGAGGCATTCATCTCTCCTGTTGAAGGAGGAAAGGTCCTTCTTGAATTCTCAGGCAAGGAGCTTATAAAGGGAGAGCCTGATGCATCCTCTTTCCCATCAGGAGGCCTCAGGGCAACATTCGAGGCAAGGGGCTACACGGCATGGGATCCTACAAGCTATGCATTCATCAAGGATGATACACTCTGCATTCCTACTGCGTTCTGCTCATACTCAGGTGAGGTCCTTGATAAGAAGACACCGCTATTAAGGAGCATGGAGGCAATCTCAGAGGAGGCCGTCAGGATCCTGAAGCTCTTCGGGAAGGATGATGTCAAGAGAGTGATCACCACAGTAGGCCCGGAGCAGGAGTACTTCCTTATCGATAAGAAGGACTATGAGAGGAGAAAGGACCTGATCTACACAGGCAGGACACTCCTAGGAGCAAGGAGCCCTAAGGGACAGGAGATGGAGGACCATTACTTCGGAGTCCTGAAGACCAGGGTGTCTGCATATATGCATGACCTGGACCGTGAGCTCTGGAAGCTTGGGATCAATGCTAAGACAAGCCATAATGAAGTTGCGCCATGCCAGCATGAGCTTGCTCCTGTCTATGCAACTACAAACATCGCTGTCGACCATAACCAGCTTACTATGGAGATGATGAAGAAGGTCGCAGAGCGCCATGGCTTTGCATGTCTTCTGCACGAGAAGCCATTCAGCGGGGTCAATGGATCTGGAAAGCACAATAACTGGTCTATCTCGACAGATACAGGCCTTAACCTGCTTGATCCGGGCAGCTCTCCGAAGGACAATGTCCAGTTCCTTCTCTTCCTTGTCGCAGTGATCAAGGCTGTCGATGAATATCAGGATCTGATGCGCGTATCTGTCGCAAGCGCAGGAAACGACCATAGGCTCGGAGCTAATGAGGCTCCTCCTGCAATCGTCTCGATGTTCCTTGGCGATGAGCTGACAGAGATCCTTGATTCACTCTCAGAGGGCAGGCCTGTGAATGGAAAGTCAAAGCAGCAGATGCAGCTTGGAGTGCATGTGCTGCCTGCAATCCCTAAGGACAGCACAGACCGCAACAGGACATCGCCTTTCGCATTCACAGGAAATAAGTTCGAATTCAGGATGCTTGGCTCATCATTCTCTGTTGCAGGCCCGAATATCGTTCTGAATACGATTGTCGCTAAGGAACTCAGGGAGTTCTACATTGTCCTTAAGGATGCTTCTGATTTCGATGAGGCTGTTGCTGGCATCATAAAGAAGACTTATACAGAGCATAAGAGGATTGTGTTCAATGGTAATAACTACTCGGATGAATGGGTGAAGGAGGCTGAAAAGAGAGGCCTGCTGAACCTTAAGTCATCACCGGATGCATATGATACATTCATCCTGCCTAAGAATATCGCTGTCTTTGAGGAGTTCGGCATCTATAGCTCTGTTGAAGTCCATTCAAGATACGAGATCCTGAACGAGGAGTATTCTAAGACAATCCATATCGAGGCCCTCACTCTTACTGATATGATCAACCGCCAGGTCCTTCCTGCTGTTGAGAGCTATGCTGCTAAGGTTGCTGGCGGAGTCGCAGCTAAGACTGCGGTGCTTCCTGAGCTTAAGCTCACAGCTGAGAGGTCTCTCCTCACAAAGCTTGCAGAGCTGACGGATGATCTTTACAGCTCAGTCAAGGAACTTGAGAATCTAACAGCTGAGGCTGATTCATATTATGGATCCGCAGCTGCTCATTTCTACAGGAATGCTGTGATCCCTCAGATGGATGAGGTCAGGAAGTATGCAGATGCCCTTGAGCTGATTGTGGATCAGAAGGACTGGCCATATCCGACATACGGCGAGATGCTCTTCTATGTTTAATTAGGTTTTAGGACAGTATGGATTTCTTTATTCCTGGTCGTCTCTCTTAATGATTCCATGCTGTCTGGAGATACAGCTCCGGCCCCTTCTAGCAATAGGAGGGGCTTTCATTTTTATTACACAACTAAAAATATTGTATATAAAAACAAATAAATTGACATAATACAACCGGGGGGGGGTATGCTTTGCTAAGCAATTACAGCAGGTAGGAGGTTCGGAATGAGATTTAGAATCCCATTGAGCGTTATCATGATTGTATTAGCAGTCTTGCTGTTCTCAGGATGCAAAGCTGCCCATGAGCATGAGTTCGGAGACTGGACGACAGTTGAAGTAGCAACATGCATGAAGGAAGGGGTGCAGAAGAGAGTATGCAGAACATGCGGCTTTGAAGAGAGCGAAGCAGTTGCAAAGACTGATCATAGTTTTGGCTCTGATGATAAGTGCGTATACTGCAATGGCATTAAGGCAGGAAAGAATGTAGCGGCATTATATGATGATGCTACAAAGACCCTGACTCTTAGCGGCAGTGGTCCTACTGCTGATCTGGATCCAGCATCAGGCGATGTTAAGCCCTGGGACAGTGAGATTAATACCAGCATGGAGAAAGTGATTGTGGGTGATGGGATTACAAGCATTGGAAGATGCCTGTTCTCTTCATCCGGTCTTAAAACCATTGAGATAGGAAAGGATGTTGAGACAATCGGATATAGGGCTTTTTCCAGCTCTAAGCTGACAGAGCTTAATATACCAGGGAATGTCAAGAAGCTTGGCGGATTGATAGTTGAAGGCTGTGCAGACCTTAGATCTGTTACATTGAACGAAGGGCTTGAGGCGATGGCTCCAAGTGTCTTTTATCGTCTGCAGGCAGAAAGCATAGCTCTTCCATCAACCTTGTCGAAAATTCCGGACTGGGCATTTGAAGATTCTGCAATAAAGACGATAGAGATACCATCTTCAGTGACAGAGATCTGCCAAGGCGCTTTCTTTGGCTCTGCTATTGAGTCATTCACTGTCCCACTTCAGATCACTGAGATCTCTGATAAGATGTTTGCTGAATCACAGCTGAAGAGCATAACATTCCATGATGGGATAACAAGGATAGGTGCCGCAGCATTCATGAACTGCTCTCTTGAGATTGAAGGAGGGATCCTTGAAATCCCTGCAGAAGTCAGGATAATCGGGCCTGATGCGTTCCACATTGATAATTCAAAGAGCTACTCTATTAAATTCAATGATAAGCTGGAATATCTTTATAATGGTGCATTCTTCACGGGCTTTAAGTGTGATAGCTTTGATTTACCAGCATCATTGAAAGGGATTTGCAGAGAGGCTCTGGCCACAAGATACGGCATTAAATCGGTGACTTTTAAATCGGAAGTTCCTCCTGAAATCCTCACTAGAG
>CAKQTF010000022.1 GCA_934276695.1 uncultured Spirochaetales bacterium | reverse complement strand
TCCCTGCACTGTCCCAAAGAGGGCCTGAAGAGAAATCCCTGAGATAGCATAGCCTAGCATAGCATGGCTTTCCATACAGCTTCTCTGCGGCTTCAGCATAAGAGGCAAGCTGTCTCTTATGCATTTCAGGATTCTTATACCGGTCACTCTTATAGTCAACCACAAGATTATAATCATCACAGAATACGATCAGATCCGCAACACCTGAAAGGACCTTGCCTTCCGATTGGGAATAATAGCAGAAGCCCACTTCAGCAGCTGTCTTTCTGTCTTTTATGAAATTTCTGTAAAACAGTGAATCAATGAATGCATCCGCAACCTTCCGTGCGCTTCCATTGACTGTTCTCAGAGCTCCATCAGAAAGTCTGCTATCTGAATATTCTGACATAGGTGCTCCGCCAAGCTTTTCCTCAAGAGCTGAGTGCAGAAGCGTTCCGAACTCTGCAGAGAGGCCATTATCTGCAATGACTGAATCCACTGAATCAGGGAAATCAGGAAGGAGCTCCGCACCCCCATCAAAATGGAAATCATCCGAGACAGCCTCCTTTATGCCGATGCTGTCTTCTGCATAGAAAGGCTCCTTTACCGGCAATGCATTATCATACCAGGACTTATCATATACAGTAGAGCCAGTGTATTCAATTTCGGATTTTTCATAATATGGGATAACCCCTATTCTGACATCGTTATATCCAACCTCATCAAGAGCTTCCCTATAAAGACTGTAAAGAGACTTACCTGCCCTTGGTGTCCCATCCTTATTCACAATAACGCAGGCAGTTATTATAAGATGGCTGATTGCCCTTGTAAGCGCAACATAAAGAACACGGCTGCGCTCTGCATCAATCCTGCGCGTCTCATATCCATTGAAATAATGAGAAAGAGGAGGCTTTGACAAAGCATACTGGCTGATCCCACCCCTCTTCATCTTATCAATATCAGCACACACATCATAAAGCAGGAACCCTTCACTGCCTTCCATTGCAGCAATCCTTTTCTTACTATCTTCCCTGCTTGATGCAGCTGCGCTGTTTGCCAGGATCACTATCGGGAATTCCAGCCCTTTGGACTTATGTATCGTCATAAGGCTTACGCCTTTTGCAGTCAGTGATTCAATTGATATATCAGGGAGCTTATTAGCAGCCTGTATCAGATTCCTCAGGGAGTCAAGAAACAGAGGAAGCCCAGTTCCCCTCTGATCTGCATTGTTTGCAAGTGCCCACAGATAATCAAAATGCTCTTTATATACAGCCAGCTTTGAATCAGATGCTATGTACGAATAGTATCCGCTCTCATAGAAGAGCATTTCCATAAGAGATGCTATTGTGCCGCTTTCCGAACAGCTCTTAAGCTTCTGATAAAAATCATAAGCATTGTCGTAAGCTCTCTGGTCTTCGGGATCAGGAAATGACAGCTTGCTGCTGAAGGCACGGAAATCACCGTTTTTATTATCCCCTGCGAATGCAAGCATGCCTTCATCTGACATCCTCACAAACGGGGATTTCATCACAGTGAGGAATGATTTCTTATCATTAGGATACACAACAAGCTGAAGGAAGCTATAGAAATCAGAAGACATGCCATCTACAGTCACAGATGTTGATTCAACAACTGTATATGGTATGCTATGGCGTCTCAGAGCTCTCTCTATAGGCATCTGCGCTCTTGTGACACCATACAGGATTGCAATATCCTCATATACTGCATTCCTGCCATCACCTACCTTGAAGTCTGATGATGATACAATCTCCTTTATCTTCAGGGCAATGAATTCAGCCTCAGCATCTTCTTTTCCTACATGATCGCCACCATCCTCTGCCGCATTCCCAGCAGAAAGCACATCAAGCTCTATGACAGGCTTCACATTCCCGGCAGGCCTTCCGGCAGAGATGCTATTTGCTGAAGCAAAGAAATTCTCCATATCCTGTCCTCGGAAAAGGCCCATCATACGTTCTTCCCTTGCATCATCATCCGAGAGCTCGTTCTGGCTGAAAATATAACCGAACACAGCATTGAAATGATTCACAAGCTGTGGCTCTGAGCGGTAGTTCGCACTAAGCGAAATGCACTCACCACCCATTTTGTCACTGACTTCAGACTGAAGCGCATTGAACACAGATACATCAGCCCCTCGGAAACGGTATATAGACTGCTTATCATCACCTACAAAGAACAGCTTGCTCTTATCGAGTTCTGAGGCATCCGGTATTCCTCTGGAGAATGAATCAGGGGATTCAGAGAGAAGATACAGAATCCTCTTCTGCTTCTCATTATTGTCCTGGAACTCATCAATCATTATGTAATCAAATCTGCGCTTGTAATATTCACGCACTCCGCGGTTTCTGGTGAGCGTGGCCTCCGCAATGCGCTCTATATCTGAAAATGATAGCATTGAGGATGCTCTGCGCTCTTTCTGGAGCCTCTTTATGAAGAGCGATATGAAAAGCGCGATCTGACGCTCAAGATCCTCATTTATCTCAAGCTGAGCTATTCTCTTATAGTCCTCAGCCCTGACACGGTATCTTTCCTTGACAATGGCTTTGACTTCATTCCACTCAGCGCAGCCTTTTGGCTTAGATGTCAGACTGAAACCAGGCAGTTCCAGATATCTTCCCTGCTGGCATAGGTCTATAGCCTTCCCTAGGTCCTCCTTATATAAGGAATTGCCTGGATCTGCCTCAGCACCAAGCTCCTGTATTTCATACAGGATATCCTCAATCGGATCCTCCTTCATTGCAGCCTTAAGAAGCTCTATGAACTTCCCGTACATGCGAATGACTGCATCCGGATCATAATCAGTGAGTATATCCACGCGTGATGCAATATCTGAAAGGAATGAGCGCATATCATCAGGAGCCATGACTGATGATAGGAACATATATGCCTCTGTGGCATTCCCATCATCGCTTAGGTCTTCAATCACCCTCTCAATCATATCAGCTGAATCATCATTGCTCATAAGGGAGAAATCCCTGCTTACTCCGAAGTCCAGGGCGCCAGCTCTTGCAATCTCTGTCCAGAACCCATCCATTGTAGAGATCTGAGCCTTCGGGAAAAAGCTTTCAAGCTCATTCTGAAGATACCCGCTTTCATCATTAGCTGCCGCCAGAGATAGCAGACCATGAATCCTCTCATACATCTCTGAGGCAGCCTTCCTTGTGAATGTAAGCGTCAGTATGCGGTCTGCATGGCTTTTCCTCTCATAGATCAGACGCAGGAACCTAAGCGAAAGCACTGTCGTCTTTCCTGAGCCTGCACCTGCAGAGACTACTGTTGCCTTATCTGAGAATACAGCTCTGCGCTGCTCTGCAGACAGCTTCTTATGGGATAGCTTAAGAATATCATCAAAAGAACCAATCATTGTATTACAAACTTCCTTCTGCATAGCTTTCTGAAACCGCATGAGCTGCAGTCATCCGGGTTATCATGAAGTGGCCAGCGGCCATCATGGATACCAGATGCGACACTGCGGATGAGATCTGCATACTGCTGCTCCGCCTCCGCACTTCCATCAGTATCCCTTTTCCATGCCTCTTTTATCTTTGCATCTGCAAGTGTGACGAATTCTCCGGATAGCACGCTGCTCTCTGAGAATCTTTCATCGAGTCCGATAAGCATCTGATAGATGCAGAACTGGAGCTTCTTCTCCTCAATTTCAGCTGTTTTGAATGCACGGCCTTTCTTGAAATCATAGATAACAAGGCCTTCCCCACTGACTGACCTGGCAATCATGTCAGCAGCACCAGAAAGCCTATAGCCTTCAAAATCTGATGATAATCTGACCTCATTCCCACCCTTTATCGCATTGGTCTCTTTCAGGATTGCACTGGAGACACTTATGAGATTATCAAGGAACTTCGCTTTGACATAACTTGCAAGCTCATCTGTCGCAGATGCAGCTCCGAACTCCATATCCCGCATGGTTCCGTCCTTACAGAACCGCTTCCCGTCTTTCCAGGCATCAATCTCCTCGCTGAGATACATCTCAATACGCAAAGGATCCTCCTCCCCGTTTGAGAAGAACCGCTCAAGCGCAGAATGAAGGCGTGTGCCTATCTCAAGATTATCCATAAGCGAAATTGTGTATGTCTGTTCCTTATCAAGGCCATAGCAGTATTTGAGAGCATAGCTGTATGGGCATCTGATGTATTCGTGGATCTTCGAGAATGAGAGATGAGGATACTCATCAGGAAGCCCTTTCACTTCTCTGGACTTACCACGCTTCCTCATGGCGCTTATTGACGCAGCATCAAAGCATTTCCTCTGAAGCGGATAAATAACATCAGAACGCTTTTCTGATGTTTCCATCTGATATGGATCAAGCGGTATTTCATTTATCCTCTTCATATTATCGTCCATAAGAGCAACCAGAGGAAGAGCATATCCAGAATATGTATCCTCACTGGCACTGTAATAAACAGTGCCGGATACTCCCTGATAAGATGCAATCAGCGCATCAGTTATCTCAGTATCCTCAAATGACTCCCTCTCATATTCAGATAGGAATGATGCTTCCCTGATTGTCTCAGCACTCTCATTCTCATTAAGCGTTATCAGGAAATGGTAATCATATGGAGTCGCAGCAGCCTGTGAGAATGGATATACGCTGATGCCTTTTGCCTTCTCTCGCTCAACATATGAAAGATTATCAATATAATCAAGGAAGATAGGGAAAAGAGGCTTTTCCGGTCTGAGAGAAAGCCTGCATGCCTTTGCCATGAATCTGGACATTGCATCTGCGATGAAGCCATAAACCCTGTCATTTATCTCAGAATTGATGAACCTCTCATCTCCCATCAGCAGATTCATCAGGGATTCGTAACGGAATAGGACCTTTGAGGCATCCTTCTCTGACATGAGCATATCAAGTGCTTTCCGGAAATTCCTGTAAAAGCTGAATCCAAGCCTGCTATACCTATCACTCTTCCCCTTTGGTGCATTCTTCACCGATAACGAGACGGCCTTTGCAATGAAGCCAGATATACCATCCCTGTCCTTGAATGGGAATGATGGATCAAGGAAAAGCTTCTTCATCTCATCTATCTCATAATCATTGCTGTATACATCTCCCAGTGCCTTCAGAAACCGGCCAGGCGGCGTGCACGAGGCCTTCAGGCCAGGTACAAAATACAGAGGAACAGAGAAAAGCCTTGCTTCAAGTTCAAGGTATGGCCTGATTCTGGTCAGAGCCGATGTGGATATGGCAATCCTGCTGAGCGATACATCATTATCAATAAGATTCCTGATCCTCTGGAAAAGAACACGAATCTCCTGTGCTTCATTGCGGTACACAGAAAGCGAACTCGGCTCTTTTGTCCCTGTTATCCTATGTATCCTTGGATTTCCCCCGATCCTTTCAAGCAGCTTTAGCTCTTTTGGAAATGCATCTGGATGGTAGAGATAGTAGTCCTCTTCGAGTTCCCTGTCTTCATATTCTGCCCATCCTTCCTCATAAAGCCCATTGGAATCCAGAAATGACCTGTATTCCGCCATTATCAGCGAAAGATCCATGAAGAGATCTCTGCTGCGCATCTCTTTTGAGAAGGCCTCACTAAGAGCTGGCAGCATCCTGTTTATGAAAGATGGAAGGCTATTCTTTATATCCGGATAGTCCGGATTGTAGAAATACGAGAGGGATTCTGCTTTTCTCTCAGTGAATGATTCAGCAAAAAGCAGCCTGTCCATATCATCTGCGGCCTTTCTGTCCGCCGATGCAGGAATGAACGCTGAAGCAAACCTGTCAAATGACAGGCATTTTGATGCCAGCACCGCCTTTCCTGTGCATTTCACATATTCGACAGCCATTGCCCTTGCACTCTCTTCTGTCGGCATTACGACTGTGCATCCATTATCAAGAACAGGAAAAACCTTATCTTTTAAATCCCTCATGCTTTCAGTCTAGCCCAAAAAACAATAAATCCAAAAGGTCTTTTCAACAAAAGTGGTAAATGCTAACTTCTGGGATATGGACAAGGAAAAGAAGAACCTACCTAATGAGTTTCCACCGCTTCTGGCATTTCTTGTGATACTCCTTGCATTTGTATGCTGGATGAACATAGGGCCGCTGGTATCACTCTCACTCACCCTGATTCCTGCGCTTGGCAGTGACCAGTGGATAGGCGTGACAGAATTCATGTTCAGGCATATTCCTTATATCCTGATGTTTCTGGCATTGGCGCTCGGATCAAGATTCATTCTCCGCACCAGTGTATCTGAGCTGATTTCAGGAATAGGCCGCAGACCTGACAGGCGGATTTTCCTGTACTCATATGCACTCTACACACTGATCCTCATAGTATTCTCAGCGCTCTCATATAAGACAATCAGACTGGATCCTGCCGGAATCATGGAAAAGGCCCTATTCATACTGCCTGTCCTCATATGCACACCTATGCAGGCTGCTGCAGAGGAGCTGTTCTTCAGAGCGCTTCCAGGACGCATCGCATACCACAACAGCCTTCCTGACAGCATAGCCAGAAGCATACCGATGGCTGTGATCTCAGGATTGCTATTCACTATCCCTCACCTTTGGAATCCTGAGGTGCTGAACTCAGGAAATGGAGCCATAACAATAATCTATTACTTCCTCTGGGGGGCAGGAGCAATGGCTCTTGCAGTCTATACAGACGGATTCGAGATTCCTATTGCAATGCATATGGCAAATAACATCTACTGCGCACTGATTGTGAACTATGAAAACAGTGCCATGCCTACAAAGGCTATATTCATTGATAAAAGCTCTCCTTCCCCATCTGTACTGCTCTTCAGGGCTATAGTAATATATGCAGCATTCTTTGCATTTGCATGGAGGCTCAGGAAACATGGATATTTCAGGAGGAGATCTGATGGGAAAGAAGAAGAATAAGAGCGCGAAGAAGAGGCATGCCCTTATAAAGATACTGATAATACTTATTGTGCTGCTTGCACTGTTCGTTGCACTCTGCCTCATAACACCGAAAGAGGCAGAGACAGCAATAAGAGCAGATGGGACTATTGCGGATCTTGAGCTCCCAGCTGAGATTCCAGGAGAGCAGATCATAAGGCACACAGGATATACGCTTTCGTATAATGAAGAGGCTGAACAGCCAAGCTGGGTTGCATATGAGCTGACACGGGATGAAGTACTAGGCGGCGGAGAAAGAGAAGACTCGTTCAAAGAGGACCCTGCTGTCATAACAGGCTCTGCAACACTGGCAGATTACAGGAAATCAGGATATGACAGAGGCCATATGGCTCCGGCTGCTGATTTCAAATGGTCAGATGAAGCAATGAGTGATACATTCTTCCTCTCGAATATGTCACCGCAGGTTCCTGGGTTCAACCGGGGGATATGGGCAGATCTTGAGGCTGCAGTACGCACAATGGCATATGATAATGGAAGCATCTATGTTGCAACAGGGCCTGTCCTGACAGATGGGCCATATGAGACAATCGGCAAGAATAAGGTTGCAGTGCCGAAACGCTACTATAAAGTGATCCTTGATTATACTGAGCCGGAGATAAAAGCAATAGGATTCGTTCTTCCGAATGCCGCATCAGATGAGCCACTCTCAGCATTTGCAATGAGCGTAAATGACGTAGAGGAGATAACAGGGCTTGATTTCTATCCAAGACTGCCAGATGATCAGGAGGAAATCATAGAAGGCTCATATGATTTATCAAAATGGTCTCTGAGAGCCTTCACTCCGACGGGTGAGACTGCGGATGTGGACTATGTAGTCCCTGCTGATAACAGGACAGCTGAGATACTGTCAGTGATGCGGGAGCTGTTCTATGAGCTTAAGAAATCCATATTCTCCTATACAGGGACAACAGGTATTGCCAGAAAGCTCGGGTTAATCTGATTGTGAATTATAAGCACAGCGCTTATAATCATCATTCTGGAGGAAAAAATAAAAATGGAAGTAAAGGATTTTGCAGATAAGCTGCTGGCTGAGACAGAGAAAGTCATAATCGGGAAGAGCGGATGCATAAGAAAGGTGATTATGGCACTCCTGGCAGAGGGCAATGTTCTTTTCTCTGATCTTCCAGGATGCGGTAAGACGACGCTATCCAAAGCAATCGCACTAGCAGCAGGCCTGGACTTCACAAGAATACAGTTCGTTTCAGATCTGCTTCCAAGTGATATACTCGGAATGAAGATCTTCAATCAGAGAAGCGGTGAGTTTGAGCTCAGGAAAGGCCCTGTAATGACAAACATACTGCTTGCAGATGAGATAAACAGAGCAATACCAAGGACTCAGTCTGCCCTGCTCGAGGCAATGGAAGAGCAGCAGATCACACTAGACGGAGAGTGCTACAGCCTCCCGCGCCCATTCATTGTGCTTGCAACACAGAACCCGGTTGAGAGCGAAAGCACATTCGCCCTGCCAGTTGCCCAGATGGACAGATTCCTGATCTCACTGTCAATAGGATATCCTGAGCCTGCTGATGAGGCAGAGATGCTGAGCAGAGTCGGCATAAGGACTCCTTTTGATAAGATCAATGCAATCACAGATGCAGAGGAGCTGATAAGCCTTCAGAGAAAATGCCAGGAAGTCCACACATCGAGGGCAATCGAAGAATACATAGTATCACTTGTAAGCGCAACGAGGACTGATCAGAGGCTCAGGGCCGGAGGCAGCCCGAGAGCAAGCAGATCCCTTTTCCAGGCATCTAAGGCATGGGCGCTGATGAACGGAAGAGACTACGTCACACCGACAGATGTCCAGGATATTGTCTATGATGTGCTTTCCCACAGGCTGATGCTCACCTCCGCATCCCACTATTCCGGCGTTACCGTGAATGATGTCATAAGCGATATCCTTAACAGCACCGATATTAGGGAACTTACCGGCACAGAGATATGAGAAGCAGACACTCATTGGTGAAATCGAGCTTCTTTGTATCGGTTCCAGCATTATCAGCAACATTCCTTCTATGCATCATATCTGCATTTTATGGAAGCGGTGTGCTTTCTGTTATCATGGCTACCCTATTCCTTTTCTCTCTGATTGCAAGAATATGGTCAGGAGCTGCAGGAAAGGGACTTGAATGCACTGTCAGCACAAGAGCAGCAGCAGTATTCCCTGGGGAGACGATCACTGCAGAGCTGAGCATCAGGAACGGTAAATTCATTCCGGTCCCATGGCTTAAGCTGATGATGCCATTCTCCAGGAATGAATCGCTTGTATGCCAGCATAGGAAACAGACCTCAAATTCAGAGGCAGCAGAGCTCGCTTCATCCGGATTATGCTCATCATCAATAGGTGAAGAGCGTCTTGGCAGGCTGATGTGGTATGAGGAAAAGCGCTTTTCTGTATCTCTTGAAGCAAAGAGAAGAGGCATAAGCCACATGAGTTCCTGGTATCTCTCAACCGGCGATGGATTCGGGCTTTCCGAGACAAACATAACAATAAACGGCGGAGACATCGTCGTATATCCTGAGATTGTATCAGTCGACACCTCAGTCTTCCAGAAAAACCTCTGGAACTCATCTGTAGGCCCAAAGGGAATGATCGAGGATGTGACAGTCATGAGATCCGTAAGGGATTATCAGGAAGGAGACAGCGCAAAGCACATAAACTGGAGGCTTCTTGCCAGAGGCGAGAAGATGAAAGTCAATATCTACGAGGAAATCGAGCCTAAAAGCATCCACATAATATTCGATGGCGAGAGCTTTTCAGGAACATCAGGGATGCAGAAGGAGCTAGAGAGCACGATATCAGTGCTTGCATCAGTGCTGCTTGCGCTTGACAGTGCAGAAATGCATACATACATGACACTGCCAGAGAGCAGATACAGCAGAGGAATGACAATAGCACCGCAGGATGGTATTGCGGCATTGCTCACAGCACTCTCGGCATATGAGCCGCTTGAGGAGAAGATAGAGGATGGAGGAGCAAAGATAGTTGTTCAGCAGACTGTATTCCCTTCCGATTCCATACTGCAGACAAAGGAGAAATGCGGGCATTTCTTCTATATCTCTGCACATGCATCTGATATAAGCAAGCAGAGCTTCATATCTGCATTCAGGGATGATAGCCTGACCGTGCTGTATGAAGAGGACGATGGCGAGCAGATCCCATTCCGTTCTCTGGCAATTGAGGATCTGAGGAGAGGATGATGATTGAAGCAATTCTGAAAGACTATGCAATCAGCACAATAGCAGTATCACTTCTTGGCCTGTTCCTCAGCATGAGCGGCATATCATCTGCAGTTCTTCTGCTGTATGCACCTATTCTCTCAATACTTAATAGGCTCTATCTCAGGCGTGAGAGGACAATGACCTCTCTTATGATATTCGACTCCGTATTCTTTGCATCCGCAGCTGTTCTCTTCTTCTTCATATCAGGAGAGCTCTCTCCGATAGAGAGGCTGGTCTCAGTCCCGCTGCTCATTGCACTCTCAGCTTATTCAATAAAGGATTCGATAAAAGAGCCCGAGGACTACTC
>CAKQTF010000021.1 GCA_934276695.1 uncultured Spirochaetales bacterium | reverse complement strand
AAACGTTGCCACTCAATATCCATATCACTTATTACGGTTATATCACTCGATATTACCCCCAAAAAGTCTCTATATATATCTATTTCATTAAACAAATTAGCTAACCTAGGATAAATATACTTATCTTTTGAGAAATGGCACAATACAGTCTTTTTTTTGTTCTTCACAAATCTTGAATTTCTATTTCCAAAAGGGATTACAATATCAGGCCATTCATCAAGAAACATCTCTTTCTCAAAAATTGGATATCCCTCTTCTGTAAATTTAAAGCCTTTATCAACTAGGTATGAATAATACATCTGAGCAATATTCACAAGATCAGCAAGATTATGACAACGATGCTTATCTAGCAAAACAATTCTTTTGTTTTCACTATCTGAATCGTTAATTGAACCAACAGTTCTTTCAATACTATTTTTTTCAAACAGTATATCCGTTTGTTTTAGCATCATAAAAAATCCTCCAGAACCACTAAAAATATCAATGGAAACAATCAGGGACAGATGCTACAATGAAAATCGCTTACATAATCGTTGTAGTATCTGCACGATGATTGAACGACGTTTCATCACAAGATGTTACGTCGTTTTTTTAATAATAGCATTGTCTTTATTATTCATTTGAAATGTTATTAAACCTCCTCTTTCTTACACTATAATAGTTAGAGTGACTATTTATTATTTCTTTCATAATAATAGAATATAGAGAATCTATATTTTCACAAGTATCAGCAATACTTAATGCTTTTACATATTCAGGTTTCTTTTCCATTGTTATGAATACTGGTGGTATTCCATATCTCATTAACAGAAGATTCATAAATGCACGACTTGTTCTTCCATTCCCATCTGAAAAAGGATGAATCACAGTCAAACGATGATGGATTCTTACTATTTCTTTAATTATTTCAGATTTCTTTCTTGATGAATAGTTCTCTTCCAAAGATTGAACAGTTTTATCGAGTTTTATTAATTCGGTCATTACATCATGATAATCTACAGTCTCGAATTTTGAACCAAGAACCAATACATTCTGAGTTCTAGTCCTTCCTCCAAAAGCAGAAAATGGAACACAAGAAAAAAGTATCCTATTCAGCTTTAGTATTGTATATATACTTATTTTCTGGCTTTTAGGGTAACTAAAAACATAATCATATAATAGAGAATGACCTGCAATTTCACTTAAGTTATAGTGTTTTTGAATGTTATACTCACTATTTTGAGTATTCAACCGTAAATCTGTGATGATTTCACATAATACCTCTTCTGAGATATCGATTCCTTCCATTCTGCTGTCATTATATACATATTCATTTTTGAAAACTAAAGCAGCTCTTGTTTGATCTGTACTGCTCCAGGCATCACTCCAGGAATTAAGAATTTGCTCATAAAGAACCACATCACTTCTAAGTCCTATCTCTTCACGTCGTATACTTGGATGATACTTTTTTAATTTAGAATCACATCCTTCAGGAAGAACCTCAGGACTTACACTTTTAATTCTATAATAACAAGATTGAAAACTAACACCAAAGTAGTCAGCAATAAATAAGATATCATCAAAGCTAAGATAACACTTCTTTATCTGCCGTGCTATTACTTTTTTCATTTCATCTCTCGGCATCAAAAAAGAAGCCGCAAAACTCTCGGCATATCGTTCTATACTATTCGAAGAAGACGCAAAACATTTCAATGGATTATATCTAGAATCACCAACATCTTTTAAAAAATGGCACAGTTCATGCGCACAAGAATAGCGTATTCTTTGTATAGGTCTCTTTGAATTAATTACTATTAAATTAACTCCTGTACCATCTGTATCGGTCAAAAGAAGCCCTTCAAGTCTATCTAAATTTCTAAATGCATAATGAATTCCCAAATCCTGTATGATTGCAAAAGGGTTAATAGGATAAAAAACATCAGAGTCCTTATAATAATTTAATCTGAAAAAGTCAGCAAAACCTTCAGCATCAAATCGGTATTTATTTATAGTCTCGGGAGAAAAATACACTACACTAATTCTCCCTTCTTTCTTGCTGCCATCTGTTTCTTAAATGCTATCAAATTCAGTATTTCTTCCTGGTCTTGCTCTGATAAGCCTTCAAATCCTCTAGTAAATACTTCAATATTACTAATATTTGACTGTGTACCTAAAAGGTAATCTGAAGAAACACCATATAGCTTACTAAATTTTACAAGTTCATCAGTACTTACTTTTCTGTTTCCACTTTCAATTTGAACAATTGCCGTACGTGGTATTCCTATCACTTTTGCTACATAATCCTGTGTAAGATGTAGCATCTCTCTTGATTCTTTCAATCTATCTTTTGTGTCCATTTTATTCCCACTAAATAAAGTATAAACAATCTAGTATAAAAAGAAAACATTATTTGTTTGATTTTCAAACATTTTTAACGTTAATAGTACTACGCAAGTAAATGATGGATACTTATATGGATTATTGATTTATTAGAACATTTAAGGAGCAAAAAAGACTCTAAGCATAGCCTAGAGTCTTGTTCGTGAGAGACGGGGCTCGAACCCGTGATCTCCGGCGTGACAGGCCAGCGCGATAACCAGCTTCGCTACTCCCACAAGCAAGGATAAGTTAACAGAAATCAAAGCACTTAGTCAACAGATATTGATAAAATAAAAGCAGATTTTTTTATTTTGTTATTATAAATAAAATTATAAGTGCATTCTTGATTAATGGCACTATTGACTTAAAGCTAGCTTCAGGTCTTATGGTTATGGAATCATTTTATGAATTGATGAAAACAATGAGAAAAGGAACAATCATGGCAAAAGCAGCTGTACTATTGATATCCCTCACCCTGCTTCTATCTGGATGCAGCCACTTTCATATGCAGACAGAATACATAGGAGATACAGAAGAAATGAGAATGACAGACCTGATCAAGCTTGAGATAAACGGCCATGTGCTAAGTGCAGAGCTAGCAGATAACAGCTCTGCGAAGGCACTTCTAAGCCTGCTCGCAGAAGGCCCTCTGACAATTGCAATGAGAGATTATGGCAATATGGAGAAAACCGGAGAGCTAGGAGTGGACCTTCCTCGGAATGATGAGCTTATCACCACAGAACCAGGAGACCTGATTCTGTATCTTGGAAGCACATTCGTAATCTACTATGGCCATAACAAATGGAGGCTCACAAGGCTCGGGAAGATCAGTGGAATATCACAGTATGAGCTTAAATCCATACTCGGTGATGGAGACGTCTCAGTCATAGTCTCATTATGAAAATGCATCAGGCTCACTCTGCCTGCCTGTTCTCCTTTCCTGCGATGCTAATAATATCAAGCCGCCAGACGAGAGTCTTATCAGCCATCGCTCTGATGTACTTCTCTGGATTCATCCTGGTATTGTCTGGAGCAAAGCGCCTGATTATCAGCATTAAGGCCTTAGCCTTCTCCCTCTCATCTGCAATCTCATGCACATCCGCATCAGCATGAGCAGACCTGTAGCGCACAGTGTAACCTTCCTGGTCAACGCAGCACTCCGAAACAGCTGTCAGGGAGACGCTGTGGCCGGATCTGAGCATATCCACCTTCCGGCCTTCTAGCGCAGAATGGAAATAAAGGCTCCTTCCATCCCTCACAACAGATAGCGGCACTGTATAAACAGATCCGCCATCAGTAATCCCTATAGTGCAGAACGGAGCACTATCGATCACGCTGAATGCAAACGATTCGTCTTTTTCCCTGTCTTTTCTTCTCATAAAAAAGAGGAGCGCAGGCTCCCCTCCTCCTTGATATCAGATCTTATGCCTTCTTCCCTGAATGCAGGACATCCTTATCGCCAAGAAGACGCGGAAGGAATACCATTGCAAGAATAAAGCAGATCAATGCTGCGATCCATGCATATACAGCAGAAAGCGTGAAGCCTCCTACAATGAAGCCAATGCCAGAGCATACAGCGACTGTCACAGCATACGGAAGCTGTGTTGCAACGTGCTCAAGATGAGGGCATCCCGCGCCTGTTGATGAGAGTATCGTCGTATCAGAGATAGGAGATGCATGGTCTCCGAACACAGCGCCACCAAGAACTGCGGATATGCATATCATCGTCGCATTGAGAAGAGCATCCAGATCAAATCCCCTAGCCTGTCCAAGGCCGACTGCAATCGGCATCGTGATCGGGATCATGATTGCGAATGTGCCCCAGCTTGTTCCTGTAGCAAAGGCAATCAGCGCAGAAAGCGCGAATACGATCACAGGAACAAGAGCTAGAGGGAAGCCTCCGCCGACAACCACCTCAGAGAGGTAAGCAGCGAGTCCGAGTCCACCATCAGCCGGAGAAGACTTGATTATTCCTCCGATCGTCCATGCCATCGTGAGGATGATCAGAGCCGGAACCATTGACTTGATTCCGCTTATCAGGGCCTCGCTTGCATCCTTTATCGAGAAGAGCCTTCTGCACAGATAGTATATATATGTGATTGCCGTTGTGATCACAGCTGCATAGAACAGAGCAACAGATGCATCTGTGTTATTGAATGCTTCCCCTAGGCTCATCATGTGCATTGCCTCTTTCAGTGTGCATCCAGCATCCCCTGCTGCTGTTATATATGTGACCATAGGGAACAGTATCAGCGATGATATTATCAGCACTATAATAGGCAGAAGCATATCCCAGGCACTTGCCCTATCAGCCTTATCATCACCTTCAAGCGCGACCTCTCCTGGGGCATCGCCATATGCGGTATTGTACAGAACCCCATTCTTTGCAAGCTCTGCGCTCTTCTTCATCGGACCATAATCACGGCCGATGAATATCATAGTCACTACCATCACCAGGGTAAGGATGGCATAGATATTGTATGGCACAGCCCTTATGAAGAACGCAAATTCAGAGATTCCAAACACCTCGAAGCCCTCACTGCCCTTCACTATGGACATAACTGTTATGACCCATGATGAGATAGGAACCAGAATGCATACAGGAGCAGCTGTCGAATCCAGGATATAGCTGAGCTTTGCGCGCGGCACATTGTTCTTATCTGTTATAGGACGCATCACAGTCCCAACAGCAAGTGAATTGAAGTAATCATCAATGAATATGACAAGGCCGCAGAACCACGCCATGAGCATGCTTGTCTTCGGACTGCTTATCCTCTTTGCAGCCCATCTACCGAATGCACGTGAAGCACCTGTCCTTGACAGCATCCCCACAAGCCCGCCGAGAAGCGCACAGAACAGGAATATCCTGATGTTCCAGCCATCGCAGAGTGAGTCGGCAAGTCCATCTGTCAGACTGAGCACTGCAGCTACCGGATTTCCACCAGCAACTATGAGTGTTCCTGAGAGTATGCCTAAGAACAGAGAGACGATAACGTCCTTTGTAATGAACGCAAGAGTGATTGTAAGAATAGGAGGAATAAGCCCTAAAGCACCAAAGTGTTCCATTGATCTACCCCATTTTCCATTGGATTTTCAATGAGAGAATACCCCAAAAAAGCTAGTTAAGCTATAGTTTTGTATCATTTGTGTAATTTTTATTACAGTCTGTATCTAAAATAACATATTTTTAACAGTAGAAAACCAATGAATGCACTATAATCCAAACCATGCAGCTGACAATACTACTATTCTTCCAGGAGCTTAGAACACCGCTTCTGACATTCATCGCAAACGCAGCATCATTCTGCGGAGAGCTTCCGATCCCGCTTCTTGTTACAGTCTTCATATACTGGTGCGTCTCAAAGAAGAAAGGCATAGCACTTCTGCTCTCTGAGCTTTCAGCAATATCCGCAATACAGGTTCTGAAGTGCATATTCAGGGTTCCGCGTCCGTTCATGGCATATCCAGACAGGATACATCCACTGCGGGAAAGCACATCAACGGGCTATTCATTCCCATCCGGCCATTCAACCACGGCTGCCTCCTTCTATGGAACTCTTATGCATCTATACAAGAACAGGACCATAGCCGTCATATCATCCGTACTGATCATCCTTGTGCCTCTCTCGCGGCTGTACCTCGGGGTGCACTGGCCTTCAGATGTTATATTCGGCACACTCCTAGGGCTTCTTGCTGCAATGTACCTGTCTCCGCTATTCATCAGAGCCTATGAAAGCGAGAGCTCTATGCGGAAGCTGGCAGCAATTGCATTCCCTATTGCAGCAGCCGTCTCCATTATCTCTGCAGTAATGCTCAACATGGGAACAGACGAGCGGCTTCTCAAGGACCTGATGGAGACTGCGGCCCTCGGAGCTGGCGCAATAATCGGAATATACCTTGAGAGAAGCCACGTGGGATTCAGCCCTGCTGAAAAATGGGGGCTGAGGATCACAGCCCTTGTCGCTGGGCTTGCTGTAGGTGGTGTCATTGTAATCGGAATCAGGGCAATCCCAGGACTGCACTATATCGGGAAAGCGCTTGGCAACATGTTCTTCGGAGTCTGGGTAGCATTCCTCTATCCGATGCTCGGAAAGAAAGCAGGGCTATTCAGATAGACGCCTTGGAAACGGATTACGGCTCTTCTTATAAAGGCGATGGATAAACCTTGCAAAGAGCTCATCATCATAAAGGTATTCACCGCATAGCCTTGCAAACAGCCTGCCAGCTGTCTCTGCATCCGCAAGCGCATTATGGGCATCATATGTCCATCCAAGGCCTGATGCGAGATTCGTAAGCGCATAGCTTGGAACCTTCCACAGCTTCCTTGAAAGCGATAGAGTGCAGTAGTACTCAATCGGCGGGACTGAGAGTCCGTAAAAGCTTAAGGCAGATGACAGGACATTCATGTCAAACTGCGCATTGTGGGCAACAAGCGGCGACTTCCCGATGAAGCTTCTGATATCATCCCAAATCGCATGGAATGCAGGAGCATCAGCAACATCATCATACGTCAGATGGTGGATTGCAACGCACATCGGATCGAACTCTGCGCATGGTGGCTTTATCAGAGAGTAGTAATCACCGAGCCTGCAGCCTTCCTCATCGAATCTTACCAGACCGATTGAGCATGCGCTGCAGCTATCCCTGCTTGCAGTCTCAAAGTCTATCGCAACATACTGCATGGCTTTCAGGCACCTCGGCAAAATACACTATACCCCTGACTCTCATCAGGTACTCGCTTTCATCCTTTCCTATCATGAAGATGCTTCCTTTCTGGAATGTCTCTGTGCCCTTGTCATCAGAGAATCGGACCGCACCTTCGATGACAATCCCTATCCTGAAGCAGGACTTCCTGATGAGATACTCACCTGAAGAGGCAGAGACAAGGGTGAATGCGTCAGATGGAACATCATAGACACGGCATCCGCTTGAGTCAAAGCTGCTTCTGACCGTCAAGGCAGGACAGCTCTCAAAAGACATGATCCGGCAGAGCTCCTCAAGATCAATATGCTTCTTCGTAAGCCCGCCTCTGAGGACATTGTCTGATGCACTCATCAGCTCAATTCCATTTCCAAACACATATGAATGCAGAGTGCCCGGCTTAATATACAGAGCCTCTCCGATCTGGAGATGAACAACATTGAGGAGATACGGGCTCAGCACTCCTATATCATCAGGGTAGAATCCGAGAAGCCGCTCGGCAATGCCGTTCTCTGTCAGGAAATTCCCCTCCCACGAAGGAGACTGAAGCGACTTGATGCTCTCTCTGTATTCACCAATAAGGCCCAGTCTGTCTGCCTCAGGTAGTGAGTACAGGGAACAGAAAAGGCTCTTTATGTCAAAAGAGCCACCAAGATGAGCTGAGTATGATGATGGGATAAGCCTGATAAGGCTATCCCTGATCTGGCTGTATGGCCTGAAGCCGCACATGGCTGTGATCGGAGTGATTGCTGCGATGACCTCTGCCTTCCCATTATCATCATGGTAGTTGCATATAAGCCCTTTCTCTCTCTTTAAAGCTTCTCTCTTCCAGCCTTCCTCTGCCTGGGCCTTATCCGGATGGCACTGCATCGAAAGCGGATTCTGTATTGCAAGGACCTTGAAAAGAAGCGGCAGGTGGCTATCTCCGAATGCCTCGGGGTGCTTCTTCAGGTATTCAGACAGCTTCTCGCCATCCTCTGTCGTCGCCTCGCCTGAAAAGTGGGTCCCCATCCAAAGCTCGGCCTTGGGCTTTCCATCCGCATTCCCGATAAGCGATGGGATGTATTCCGTATTGCCCCATGCATATTCCTTAACTGCTCCATTGAGTCTGATAATATCCATGTAATCAGTATATCATATGTAGCACTTGCCATTGAATTAAAGTTAATGTATTCTTTGTAGTAGCTGCGGACGTCATATAACGGTTATTATTCGAGCTTCCCAAGCTTGCTATACGGGTTCGACTCCCGCCGTCCGCTCTTTTTATTTTAATTACGCACGATGTGAATGTGCAAAGGAACACACCCAAGTGGACGATGGCCCTGGTGGTAATTTGAAAAGCATCCAAGACAGCGAGGATGCCCCTCCCCTGAAACGAAGCAATGACAAGATGACATCTGTCAGGCTCCTGCTCTGAGAATGCAGCTGCATTAAAGAGAATTTGATTAAGGAGTAATACAGTGTCAGTCACAGCAACAATAGTAATCCAGATTATAATGATATTGATCAATGCGCTCTTCGCGGGAACGGAGATTGCAGTTGTATCACTGAACTCTGCAAAGATAAAGAAGGAAGCAGAGGAAGGAGACAGGAAAGCTGCGAAGCTCGTGAAGATGATTGACAATCCTTCAGGATTCCTCTCAACCATCCAGATTGCGATAACGCTTGCAGGATTCCTCGGTGCAGCATTCTCAGCAGATGTGCTCTCTGAGCACCTTGTTGGCCTATTCATGAAAGCAGGATGGAAAGGCCCTTACTCTCTCATGAACACAGTCTCTGTCGTGCTTATAACCATAATAATATCATTCTTCACCCTTATCTTCGGGGAGCTTGTCCCGAAGCGCATAGCACAGCAGAAAACAGAAGCCTGGGCAAAGAGCGCAGTCGGGATCCTATCTGCGCTGGCCATCTTCATGAAGCCTTTCATATGGCTTCTCTCAAGCTGCACGAACCTCGTGCTGAAGATCCTCCACCTAAAGACTGATGGCGGAGAGGATGAGGTCACAGAGGAGGACATCCGTCTGATGGTCGAATCATCGGGAGATGCAGGAAAGATTGAAGAGGATGAGCAGGAATGGATACAGAATGTATTCGATTTCAACGATATCGCAGTCGATGACGTGATGACAAGGGAAGCAGATGTCGTTGCAATCCAGGAAGACACCACGGAGCGCGAGATCCTTACACTGATAAAGGATACCGGATTCTCAAGGTTCCCGGTCTATGGGGAGAACATCAACGACATAAAAGGCACCATCATAGCAAAGGAATTCCTTCTCAATCTGACAGATAAGGAGAGAAAGCCTTTCAAGAGCCTGATCAGAGAGCCTTATCTCGTCCCGGATTCAATTCATGCGGATAAGCTCTTCTCCGACATGCAGGAGAAAAAGGTCCATATGGCAATCGTCATAGATGAATACGGGCAGTTTGCAGGCATAATAACCCTTGAGGATCTTCTCGAGGAGATCGTAGGCAACATCTATGATGAATTCGACTCCGAGGAACAGGAAGACATCATAGAGGTAGACAAGAACACATGGAAGGTGTCAGGAGACACTACAATAGAGGATTTCAATGACTTCACAGAGGTTTATGATATCCCAGAAAGCGAGGACTATGACACAATAGGAGGTCTAATCCTATCAACACTGTCCACAATTCCTGAGGACGGAACTGAGCTTGACATAGAGCGTGACGGATTCTCATTCCATGTTACCAAGATCGAGGACAGGAGGATAGTAGAGGTGATTGTCAGGAAGATCATCAATGCCGATGAGATGCAGACTCCTGCGGACTGATCACTCCACCATCTGAAGCACAAGCCCCCGGATTATTGATCTGAGGGCTTTTTCTGTATCCTTCAGCTTGTCTGCATGAAGGAATATGTACATGGCAGCCTCAAAGCCTGCTGCGAATGAGTCAATATCATCCTTGTCATCAATGGAGAAGTATGAGAACAGATAGTGCAGCATCTCGCTCTGCTTCTTCCTCATGCTCCTGACAGATTCCTCATCAAGCGGCCTCATGATCAGCTCCAGTTCCCCATCATCCAGGATCCTGTATATGCCATCATCATGGAATTTCATAGCAATTGCCATGAACACATCCGTCAGCGATGTGACGATATGGTTCTCATCGAGATTCTGGAGCATATCAAGATATAGCTCCTCGACCTCTTCCGTGAAGCTGCTTATTATATCCGAGAAAAGCGCTTCCTTTGATTTATAAAAAAGATAGAATGTCCCCTTCGGAATACTGGCCCTTCTCACAAGCTCATCGACCGTTGTCTTCCTGACACCATAGAGCGCAAGGCATTTTGCCCCTTCTCTCCTGAGGCTCCTTCTTATATTCTCCTTCTCTGTCTCACTATAGATCTTAGGCATTATAAATCCTTTTTCTGACTATTTTTGTCCATATAGTCAACAAAACACTAATTTTCCCCTTTTTTCAAGCATTTCAACTGTTATTCCTGATAAAAAAACCTTGAAAACACTGAAAACAGCAAA
>CAKQTF010000020.1 GCA_934276695.1 uncultured Spirochaetales bacterium | reverse complement strand
GCCCAAGAGTCCTGGCGATGGATTCAAGGAACCGGCCTGTACCTGCAGCGCATTTGTCATTCATTGCAAAATCAAGCACTTCGCCATTTCCGCCTATCCTGATTGCCTTGCTGTCCTGTCCTCCAATATCAAGCAGTGTACGGACTGAAGGATCTATGTAATGAGCGCCTTTTGCATGGCAGCTAATCTCAGTGACAGCAGATGATGCGAATGAAAGCGATGACCTTCCGTAACCTGTTGCAACAGAAGCTGCGATATCGCCAGGTGCTATGCCATTGCCAGAGAGAAGCATGGAATAGACCTTCTCTGAGCTTTCTGATGCCCTGGCTCCTGTCGGCATCACAGCGCTTGATATGATATTCCCATCAAGATCCATGAGAATGCCATTTGTGCTTGTGGACCCGCTGTCGATTCCGATAACATACCGGCCTTCATTTACAGCTTCCATCCTCTCACCTCCTGATATCTCCTCGATAAATGCCTCAGCCCTTGTCTGAAGCTGTCCGCCGGGTAAGGCTCCATAGTCCGTATTAATCAGCAGCAGCGGGATATTGCTATGGGATGAGAGCATCGAATACTCGAAGGAGTACATATCGCAGAACTGCACTGAGTGGTATATTATGCCATCAGCTCTCATAAGCTCACTCTGGAAACGTCTTCCGCACTCAGCCATACGCATGCATGGATACTGGCTTAGAAGCGATTCAGAATAAGAGAGAAGAAGATCATCACCATCTGCTTTTATGCTCCTTGCAATCCCTGTGCATGACATATCGGCAGCTATATTCACATCATGCCTTAGAAGGATATCCCTTATCTGAGGATTCATCCTTGCACCCATCAGGACGACATTCAGCCTGCCCTCAGAGAATGAAGGAAGCGGATCATGGCTGCATGCTCTGCAGCTCCTTATCGCCTCTTCCCTGAAACTGAGACCTGAATGCTCCCTGTATGAGCTTATCATATCAGCAATGCGGTTCCTATATGCCATCACAGCGCTTCTGTCCTTCCTCCTTGGAAGGTCCAGCATATAGATGAACTTATCTGGGAACCCTGCAGCAAGGATATCATAGAGCCTTCTTGTGCTGTCACAGCATGATGTGAGCACAATCCCATCATAGCTTCCATCCTTAACTGAACTGAACACAGCCCTTATGAATGAGCACATATTCGGATGCACCTCAGGACACACGCTGCTTTTTCCGCATTCCGGGCATATCGGCACGCATTCCTCACCGAAGGCCTCAAAGATCTCAACAGGAGCATATTTACATAGATACCCGATCATGCCATACCCTCCAGAAGCTCCAGGAATGCCTCTGTGCGGGTCCCGATCTGACCATCCTGACTGTTTCTCCTATCAACTGCATCGCCATCAAGGATCAGGACAGGAATGCCCTTCTTCCTGAAATGCTCCTTAAGAAGCGGCAGGCCACCGCTTGCCTGCCTGCATCCCCACTGGCTGAATGCAATGATCCCATCTGCAGGATAGAGCTCCAGAATCCTATCAAGATGCGACAGCTTATCATTATATGGACCAGAGAATGCATGGCAGACCATCTTCTCAGCAAGAGACCAGAAAGGACGATCAGAATCAAGTGCAGTGAAAGAATCAAGAAGCATATCCGATGCAAGCACCTGGTAGCGCTCAGACGAGTCAAAAAGCCTCCTTAATGGCTCTGAATAGAATGGGATCACATGAGACCAGAGTATGCGCTTTCCTGTGAGCTCCGGTGCATCTTCCAGATCACTGCATAGAGATCGTATCCAGTCAAGCAGCTCCTCCGTACCAAGAAGAGAATGGAATGCCATGACTCCATACATCTGATCCATGAGCTTTCCAGGGTAATATCTGGCAGCTGCAAGCTGATAGAATCTGATAAGCTCCTCTCTTGTCGCATTCTCTATCTCAATGGTCTTCCGAAGCGCATCAAGGCTGAACGATGGAAGCGAATACGCAAGCTCTTCAAGCTGTCCTGCCAGGTACGCTATTGAATCCGCATCCTTTCCATATGGCACATCAATGAAGCTGAATGGAAGCCCTTCAGTCTCTGAGAGGTATCTGAATGAGCAGAGGTTGCCATCACATGCAAGTGAAGATGACACAATAAGGCATGGAGGCGGAATCAGATCAGATGCGCCTATGAATGCCTTGTGATATGAGCATAGTGATGGTGCTATCCCGAGGCTCTCTGTCCTGTCAATGAATGCATCCTCAAGCCCATAGCCATATGATAGCATGCATGAGAGGGCTTCTGATGAGAGGCTCAGGATCCCGCTTGAAAGCAGGATCTCATGCGGAGCGAATACTGAAGTAAGTGCATAGCGCTTTCCTGTAAGCGCTGAGACTGTATGATCCATCATTATGGACTCAAGCTTCTGATAGCCACGGGCAATAGACTTATCCGGAAGCAGGCGGCACTTCAAGGCAAACAGCTTCAGACCAAGGGAAGCAGATGGCCATGCATTCCCATGCTCTGCCTTATCCCTGACATAAGATCTGAAAAGCCCCGCGAAGTCCATACATGAAAGATACCATAAAAAAGAAGGCAGGAAAATCTCAGCAGACTACTGGAGAATGCCTTCAATGAAGTCCTCCATGCTGCTGCCTAGCACATTCCTGACCTCATTCCAGTGGAATTTGCTGGAAACCCCTACATGCGCCATCTCATGGAATCTCACATCATCACGATTAAGGAGCTGCCTGAAAAGCGGATCGCCTATCACATCTGAATACTTTCCGCTGTTCATGATCGACGCAAGATCATGCTCCTGCACAAATGGATAATCATCAACCGAAAGCAGCTCTTTCCTGTGCGAGAAGGGGATTGCAGCATCAGAATCCATCCCGCGTGCAGCAAGCTCATACCTGATTGAAGATGACATGACCTGCTCACCTATTATCAGTGCACGCTTTGCTGCAATATGGGAGGAGGACGGCTGAGGTACATCGCCTCTGAGAAGTGAAAGAAATGCCTCTCCGCGCCCAATAGGCACTCCTGCTATGTATGGTATTCCATAGCAGCGCTTCATGAATTCTGCGCATTCAGCACCGCCTTCGGAGAGCGCAATATTAAGCTCTGCCTCTCCAGCTCTTCTTATATCATCAATGGAGAATCCCATTGAGAAAGAGCATCCGACTTTCCACCCATTGCTCTCTATGAAGTCCCTGATTGCCTCAGCATTGCCATTATTGCCGAAATCAATCGGAGTAAGGCCAAGCAGATTCACTCTGCGCGGGATCCTATGCAGGCCTCTCTCTGCATATCGCCTGAGCAATGCAGTTGTTGCAAGCGCATATCCGGAGTCATAGAAATCCAGTCCTTTAGTGTCAAAGCCGAAAGATGCAATACCGCATTCCGCCTCAATCTCCTTCGCAAGCCCCACATAGTCAGTCCCTACAAGCATAGGCACAGGAGATCCGACTACTGCAATGAACTCCGGCTTAAGGCTCTCTGCCGCATCTATGATCCTCGCTATCACCTTATCATCCTGCCCCAGTACTGCCTCCATATGCCTGTAAGCAGAGCAGAATACAAGAGCCCTTGAGGATGCAGCATTCTCCCATCTAGGCTCATCATATCCAAGGACATTTCCAGTGCACCCTGATGCATCATGAAGCACGATCATCCCGCCAAGCTCATAAAGCGCAGATGCAGCTCCTGAATAATCCGGAGAGAATGGCGGAAGATAAACATTCAGATTGCTCATATTACCAGCTTAGCCTCCCTTATGATATCCATTACATCTGATTTCCTTTCCATCGCATCCCTCATCATGCCCATCAGGCGCACTATCCCATCAAAGCCAAGCAGATCTCCATCCTCCTGGATATCCACAATCCTGACTGCACCTGTCATGAAAGCTGCATCAAAGCCTATCGAAAGGCATTCATGAAGATATCTTTCCTTGTATTTCGGAGCATCATGGTGAAGCGGGTCCACTACTTCAAGATCAGGATGGATCTGCTGAAGATAATCAAAGCTGGCCTTATCGTATCTGGAGACGCCATCAGATGCGACCATCCTCACATCAAAGCCATATTCAAGCAGAACTCTCGCAAGAGTGAATGGCCTGCTGACTGCCTGGAAATCTATTATCACACCAATGCCATTAAGCTTTTCTGCTGTCTCTTCAAGAGCTCTGAGTGCAGCATCCTTCCTATCATGCATATCAAAGCTGAAATCCCGTCCTGTGATTCTCTTCAGCTCAGCTATCAGACTCTCGTAAAATGATGAGATCTCTTCTGGATCATACGACGGGATGAATGCCAGGTAATCTATTCCAAGATCACGCCTCTGCTTTGCTGCACTCTGCAGGCAGCGAGGTGACAGGACGACATTCAGTGACGACTCCGACATCGACAGGAAGTCGCTGAATGTCCTGAGCCCAGGCAGCATCTTAGCACTTACTCCGGCTGCTTTCAGGATATCCCAGATCTCGCTGCTTTCTGCTGGTATCACATTGTTTCCTATGAAATTCACCTGATCCCTGTTCTTATCCCTCCTTTCAAGCATGGAGTAGATATTTGTGAACAGTGTCACACCGGGCGGGCTTTTAGTATCCAGCTGGATCGGGTTCATATGGCAGAAGCAGAATCTTACATCAGGATGCCTTCTGCTCAGCTCCCCCTTGAGAGCCTGATAATCAGTGCCGAGGAAATCATCTATGCACCCACCGAACAGGAGAAGAGCCTTAGGCTTTCTTCCAAGTGCCTCAAACAGCCTTTCAACAGCAGGTATTATCTCCTTCTCATATGATCCGGAGACTATCTCATCCTCACTCAGGAACAGATATGAGACTCTGTCCTTTATCCCATTAGAAAGAGCGCCGAGCGAGCTATGGCGCCCACAGGCGGCAGGAGTATAGAACAGCATATGGGACTCAGGCAGAAGCCCTGCCATCCTGACAAGGCCCCAGCCTCCGTGAGCCGGAGACTCATAGCGTATTGTCTTTGGAAACACAGCACAGGAGCATTTCATCAGATATACTCCTCATCATCACTTGCATCCTCGCTTCTCTCAAGCACGGACCTTGCAAGTGCTCTATAAGCATCTGCCTGCAGAGAGTCCGGGAATGCCTCAATTACTGTCATTCCCTGATTCTCGGCTCTCTGGACATCTGAATCACGCGGGATCACGGATATGATATCACCGCCTATTTCAGAGAGTGCCTTCCTTACAGTATCAGTCTCACCTGGGACATTCCTGGAATTCAGTATCACACCGGAATACCTTGCATAGCCACGGCTTCCGAAATTATCTATTGCCCTTACAATATTCGACGCTGCATAAAGCGCCATCATCTCACCGGATGTGACAATGAACACATCCCTTGCATATCCGCTTCTGATCGGCATCGCAAAGCCTCCGCATACGACATCACCAAGCACATCATAGATGATCACATCAGGCTTATATGCTTCCTTCGCATTCAGCTCATCAAGCTTTTCAAAGGCTGTTATTATCCCGCGTCCTGCACAGCCGATCCCCGGAGTCGGACCTCCGGCCTCAACACAGAGCACTCCGTTGTACCCCTCGAAGACTATATCATCAAGACTTATCTCTCCGGTGCTTCTAAGCCTGTCAAGCACTGTAGGAATGCGCTTTCCACCCATCAGATTCTTAACAGAATCGCTTTTCGGATCACAGCCTATCTGCATGACTCTGTATCCCATTGTGCTTAGCGCAGCAGAAAGATTGCATGCTGTTGTAGACTTTCCTATTCCACCTTTTCCATATATTGCTATTTTTCTCATATAGCCCTCCGTTAGCCAAAACTAACTGTAGTGAATATATAAAGGAAAAAGCAGATGATGCAATAGGTTTTCTGCAAAAAGTTAGTTATTCCTAACTTATTGACATACATATCACACATCAGATATATTCCATGGTTAGCGAGGACTAACCATGCAACATAACTTCCGGATCTCTCAGATTCTGGCCCTCATCATACTACCGGTACTATCGATGCTGATCTCACTCTGCCTCGGAAGGATGGTCATACCATTAAGCTCAACAATGCATTCAATCGGGGCAAAGCTATGGCTATGCGAAGCAGAAAGCAGCACTGTGGAGAAGGTATTATGGGGAATAAGGCTTCCACGCATACTCATGGCAATGGCTGTCGGAGTCGGATTATCACTTTCAGGGCTGACGTTCCAGAGCCTTTTTGCAAATCCTCTTGCAACTCCTGACACTCTCGGGGTGGCATCCGGAGCCTCATTCGGGGCATCACTTGGCATTCTGCTTGGACTCAGTCTCAGAGGAATCCAGGCACTTGCAGTCATAATGGGACTCGTGGCCGTTCTCCTCACATGGATTTCCGGACGCAGCAAGGAAGGAGGAACAGCTTCCTTTGTCCTCGCAGGGATAATGATCGGATCCCTCTTCAATGCGCTGGTGTCACTTATAAAATACACAGCAGACACAGAGACACAGCTGCCTTCGATAACATACTGGCTGATGGGATCTATGAGCGGCAAAGGATATTCAACACTGCTATTCGGATGCCCCGTCGTAATCCTATCGGCAGTACTGCTGTTCATGCTGAGATGGAGGATGAATATCCTTCCCCTTTCTGAGGATGAGGCACGCTCATCAGGTGCTGATATCAGAAAGCTAAGGGCAGCCTCGATAATAACAGCAACAGCAATGACAGCATCATGCGTATCAATGTGCGGCCAGGTCGGCTGGATAGGCCTGATTGTCCCTCACATATGCAGGATGCTATTCGGAAACGACCATAGAAAGCTCGTGCCAGCCTCAGTCTCGATCGGAGCCTCATTCGTCGTGCTTGTCGATACTGCATGCAGAACCATATCAGCATCAGAGATTCCTATATCGATACTCACTGCAATATCAGGCGCACCGTTCTTCATATACCTCATGAGACGGAAGGAGAGATGAGATGGCAGTCCTAAGAGTCGAAAACGGGTATTTCCAGTATCCAGGGAGAAGAATACTCAACGGAATAAACTACAGTGTATCAAGCGGAGAGCTTGTTGCAGTCCTCGGCCCTAATGGTGTCGGAAAGACAACTCTTCTGAAGTGCACAAAGGGTCTTAGAAATTGGAGCAATGGAATGAGCACAATCGATGGGAAGCGGATTTCCGATATGCCATCCAGGGAGCTGTTCGGGAAAATTGCCTATGTCCCGCAGGCACGGTCCGGAATTCCCAACTACACGGCAGAGGATATGGTGCTGCTTGGCCGGAGCCCGAAGCTCGGGATATTCTCCCAGCCGAAAGAGGAAGACAGGAGGATTGCATGCAAATGCATGGATAAGCTCGGGATAGGATTCCTCAGAGGCAGGAAATGCCACGAGATCAGCGGAGGTGAACTGCAGATGCTTTTGATTGCAAGAGCACTTGCCTCCGAGCCATCTGTCATTGTGCTTGATGAGCCTGAATCAAATCTTGATTTCAGGAATCAGATAATGGTAATGGAAGCTCTTAAGAGCCTCACTGAAGACGGAGTTGCATGCCTTTTCAACACACATTACCCAGCACATGCATTGCAGTATGCATGCAGATCGCTCCTCCTGGAAAGAGGAGGAAAAGCATCATTCGGACCTACTGACGAGATAATAACAGAGCAGAATGTCGAAAGGGCATTCTCTGTCAGAGCTGTCATAGGGACTGTTGAGCATGAAGGCAGGACTGTAAGGGATGTCATACCAGTGGCCCTTTCTGAAGATGCATATGCGCAGTAAGCAGCTCTCCATAAACATGGAGCTGCTGAAGATAATCACGAACAAAATTATATAAGGAGATCATATAAGATGAAGAAGCTTTTTCTTTTACTGACCATGGTTCTTGCTCTGGCTGCATCCGTTTACGCGCAGGGAGCAAAGGAAGCAGCAGAGAGCCAGAATGAACAGAGGATGCATACAGTGACTGACCATCAGGGCATAGAAGTATCGGTGCCTTATGAGATAAACAGGATCGGCGTATACAATATATACCCTCTTCCATCTGTCCTTACTGTATTCTTCAATTCAGCAGACAAGATCGTCGCGATGTCAAAGCCAAGCCTCACAGCAGCTCAGAACGGGCTTCTTGGGGAGCTGTATCCTTCAATACTATCTGTCGATACAGGTTCTGTCTCAGGCAATGAGATAAACATAGAAGAGCTTATGAAGGAGAAGCCTGATGTCGTATTCATCAATGGAAGTGATTCAGCAGCCAGAAAAGCACTGCAGGATGCAGGGATCCCTGCTGTCGGAATATCCGTGAATAAATGGGATTATGACTGCATACAGACACTCGATAACTGGATCGGGCTTCTTGCAGAGCTATTCCCAGAGGACTCTGACAAAGTCGGGACAGTCCATGATTACAGCTACAAGGTATATGATATGATCCAGGACAGGGTCCGCGATATCCCGGATGAGGAGAGAGTCAGGGTATTCGTCCTCTTCCAGTACAGCGAATCAGCAATGCTCACATCCGGAAAGAACTTCTTCGGGCAGTGGTGGTGCGATGCAATCGGAGCAAAGAATGCAGCAGAAGAGCTCTCAAAGGACAATTCTGTTTCTGTCACAATGGAGCAGGTATATGCGTGGGATCCGGATGCAATCGTCATAACAAACTTCACATCTGCCCAGCCAGAGACGCTCTACAGCAATGGAGTCGGGAATGATGACTGGTCAGGGATAAAGGCAGTCAGAGATGGCAGAGTCTATAAGGCACCGCTTGGAATGTACCGCTCCTATACACCTGGTGTTGATGCGCCTGTATCGCTCTTATGGTGGGCAAAGGCAATTTATCCAGACCTTTTTGCAGATATAGACCTGACAGAGGCTGCAAGGGATTACTACAGGACAGTATTCGGAGTAGAGCTTACAGAGGAACAGGTTGAATCAATATTCACACCTACATCCGCAGCTGCAGGCGGATTCTGAGAGATGGGGAAAGGCTGCTAAGCGGCAGCTTTTCCCTATACATCGAACCCGATGCGGATCATTGCGCCGAAGCGGAACAGGAATGAGTCCGAAAGCCTGTAGCCTTCCTCATGGTTCTCACTGATATATCTGTATGCAGTCACAATCTCCCGTCCAGTCACATATGAAAGCCCTGCAAATGCAGAGAAGCATATGGATGACTGACCTGCTGTGAGAAGACGCTCCGGAAGAAACGCAAGACCAAGCTCTGCATCAGCAAGGAATGAATAGCTATGCATAAGACCATCAACTGCTGGAATCGGCATACCAGCAATCATATTCACAAGATATGAGATATTCCAGTCCATCAGCCCGATGCTGATCTCACCATATGGCGTTATGTAAGATCCGATTGCCTCAATAGGATATCTGTATTTAGCTCCTATAGTATATCCGGAATATGCCTTCTTCATGCGCCCGGACTCCTTAGGATCAGCTGATGCCTCATTCTTAGGATCAAGAGGATAGCCTGCAACATACCTGTTCTTGAACACTCCGGATAAATGGTCTGTGAACGGAAGCTCAAGCTCAAGCTCATTGAAATTCATCCCGATCATCCTTGATATGCCGGTTGAGTATATGAAGTCATTCTCCTGCCATGTGGATTTCCTGAAGAAGGACATCGCATCAACAGAATAGACAGCATATCCGAAATGATTCGTAAGCTCAGTGAAGTACCTAAGGGACAGGATGCCTGTATCTATGCAGAATGAGTAATAAGGGCCATTGATGTATCTTCCGTAGAGCTCCATTGTATCTGAAGGACTATGTTCCTGGACCCATTTCCAGCCAAATGATACAGATAGGAACTCAGAATAATCATTCTGCAGCGAAAGGCGCAGGGAGGCATTCTCAGTGCTCTGGAATCCGATTGCGGAATATGCACCGACATCAAGTGAGATGGAAAGATATGACTTCTCAAGCCTTAATGCCTTCACGCTGCTTACTGTATCAGCACCTAGATATCCATATACCCGTACATCCCTCCAGTCATATGGAAGATCAACCAAGTGTATATGGGATATCTTATGTATTGTGTTCTGCAGGAAGTCAAAGCCCATATATCCCGCAAGGAACAAGCCTGTCTCAGGGCTGATGCTGAATGAGAAATAGTCAGAATCAAATGCACTGATCCTCAGACCAGCCTTCAGCTCTGCAACATCGAGCCTGCCATTATAGAATGACTCAGCCGGTTCATCCATCTTAGACCAGTCCCTTATGTCCCATCCCCTCTTCCAGCCACGGTTTGTGATCCCATCAAAATCCATCCTGATGAACCATCTATCCGATTCGACTGCAATATGCTCTGAATAGGATAGCTGATCATCATCATTCCTTGAGAATCCATAAGCCCATTTATCATTGCCAAGGCCAAGCCTTACCCTGCTGATTGCCCACGGGTTATCAGAAGCAGAGGCAGTTAACAGAGCTGCAGAGAGCAGCAGAACCATGAAGAAAGCCCTTTTCATACTCTATGGATGATATCAGAAGAACCGCATTTTAGAAAGATTCCTGGATTACGGGCGTTTAAGAACCATGAAGAACATCTGTCTGCATCCTCATGCAATCAGTGAAGATATCAGGGCGCATAAAGGCATAAAAAAACCTTCCACCTGTCTCCAGATGGAAGGCAACACAGGGCAATCAGTTGATCTTTATCT
>CAKQTF010000019.1 GCA_934276695.1 uncultured Spirochaetales bacterium | reverse complement strand
GGATGGAATCATTATAACTGACTACGATATACATGGAATCAGTGCTGAATCTGTTTCCTATGTCATTGATGAGAGCAAAGGAACACTGGATATAGACATAAAGGACTTCAGCTTCACAGCGAAGATCCTTGACCCAATTGAGAACGCAATAGATGTGAAGATAAGCATAAGGATATCAGGAAGTGTTCATGAGTACGGTTTTATTGATGACAGTAAACCAATGAATGCTGATATAACCATGAATGGTGAGGTATGGCCTCATTATGATTATGATCCTGAAACGTGTACTGCTCACGTGGGTGATGAGACTCATTTCCTCGGTTTTCTCATCTCGTTCGATACCAGAGGTGGCTCTGAGATTCCTTCCATGCGTGTTTTTTTCTATTCTTATCTTGATAATATTGATATTCCAGAGCCTCCAGTGAAGGAGAATGCAGTGTTCAAGCACTGGGTATTAGAGGATGGTGAGCCAGCATTTACAATGGATTATTCTAATATAGTTGATCATGATATGACGATATATGCAGAGTACTATGAGGAGCCTATCCCGGATAGCCTTGAGAATGAGCTCTATATGACTTCGGAGTTCCTGAAGATCATGCAGAAGCTTGAACAGGGGCACAAAGAGGGCGAGGATGTGAAGAATCTATTCGGATTAGGAAATGCTGCAGCAGATAAGTATCTGCTGCAGATGGCTCTGCTGACTTTAGGAGAAGTGGATGCGCCTGGACTTCAGCCATACATTGAGATTGACGGCACAAGGTACTATGGGACAGTAAAGGACAGCACCGCTGAAGGACTCGAAGCAGGTGTGGATTACTCTTTCAGCATCAATGGCACTGGATCAAGCAGTTGTGATAGTACTACTGGTGCTGATGATAATATAAATGATGAATTCTGGGAGCTTTATAATCTGGATTACGATGTTGAATTCATTGATAAAGACAGCCTGGATAGAATCGGAAGCGTTCATGTAAGCATTGACCGTGCATCCCTTCATTTTTTCACTCCCGCAATCGGGTCAGATTCTGGATGCGATGTGGTAGGCAAGATCCCAGCAGGCGATGGGACAACGCGCACATTCAGGCTTTTCAGGAATAACAGCAAAGGACTTTACTGCGATTATCTGTTTGACGCCAGCAGATATGGATTGAATTGATGCTGATGCTATCTTTCTTCCAGGGAAGATAGCTTCATTTTTTCATAAGCCTCTGATATCTTCTTACTCTAGGCTTGGAATAAATGATACTCTGATTATGTGAGGCTATCATACTATGGAAGAAGTTAAGAGGACAAAAGCTGAATACCGTAGCTCTATCAGGAGCAAGACAATGATCAAGAATGCCCTGATCTCCCTGATGAAGGAGAAGAGCTTCGATAGGATCACTGTCACGGACATAGTCGAGCGTGCGGATATAAACAGAGGCACATTCTATGCGCACTATAAGGATGTCAGGGATGTGCTTGATAAGATCTGCGCAGGCATGGTGGACGAGCTTGTCCGCTCGATCAGCAGCTTTGATGTGAATGCCATAGTCAAGGATAACTCAGATGTCTTCAGCAGGTTCTCTGACTACATTGCAAAGGATCCTGATTATTTCAGGCTCCTGCTGCAGGTGGATGGGATCCATGACTTCATCCTCAGGAAGAAGCGTGATGCGATCAATGTGCTCATGAACAGCGATGAGGTGAAGGTCCTCGCTAATCGTAAGGAAGCTGAGATAGTCCTTGATTTCGCACTCTCTGCAATCGTTGACACTTATTCAGACATAGTGCTTGGCCGCGTCTCAGTCACTCTGGAAGAGGCTCCTGTGTTCCTTTCCAAGCTTATCAATACGATTATCAATTACTATCCTGCTTACTGATTCAATGCACTGTGTTGCGTTATGTTACATTTTTGTTACATCTCCCCGTTTCCGATTGACAATATGACAAGATGTCATATCATTGTTGTTATAATAATTGTGTCATATCAGTTCCTTATCAGTTGGGACTGGCTGTGGGGAGAACAATGGAGACTATACTTTTCTACAATGAGAATGAGCTGAACGGCTATCTCTCAAATTACTATCTTGTCCCTATTGCTGTTGATGGGATTGTCTACAGATCAAGCGAGCACTACTATCAGAGCCAGAAGACAGAGGATCCTGATTTTGCGAAAAGGATCAGGGATGCTGAGACATGCGATGAGGCTAAGAACCTCGGCAATTCAGAAGAGTGCGTAGTCAGGTCCGACTGGAAGACATACAGAAACATGGCAATGATGAGGATCCTGATTGAGAAGTTCTCCCAGAATGAAGATCTCAGGCAGATGCTCCTCAGCACAGGTGATGCAGTGCTTGTCGAGAATTCGACACACGATTACTACTGGGGACGAGGTGCTGATGGGTCCGGATTCAATATGCTCGGACGTCTTCTGATGGCAACAAGAGACTCAATGAGGTGATCCGGAAATGAATCATCCTGGTGTGTTCTTTGAATCAAACAGAACGATACGGAACTTTGTTGAGGCTGCATATCAGACGCTCAAGAGCTCAGGTACGGTTCCGATTGCCAGGCTTGAGGATAAATATCTGGAGATGGCGCCATGCATACACGAGAAGGCTTCAGATCCGGAGATTGATACGACAGCGCTTGGATATATCTATCCAAGGCTTCCAGAGTGCGTAATTGACTCGACACACATATACTTAGGCCAGAGTGAATCCATCTTCCAGGAATCAGGCCTTGATGTTGAGAACTGGGATGATGTGTATGCAATTGCAAGGCGCAGGAGATATCTCTATGACAGGGAAGGAAAACGGCTTGCTGTATTCCTCTCAAGCAAATCTGATATTGATGATGTGATCCCTGCGCTTCTCGGATTCCAGATTGAGTGGAATAAGATAAATGCCCGCATATCATCAGGCAGCCTGACGCATGATGAGATATCAGGGCTGAAGAAGGTCTTCGGGGATGCATATGACAGCATAATCAGCAGGGCTTGCCAGGGCCGTATGTCATATCTTCTGATCAACTGCGAGGCATCATATTCCAGATATAGGCAGGAATCCGAGAAATGGTGGAAGAGCATCTCCTCCCACTTTCCGGGACTATCAGAGCGGACAGTGTATTTCGTATCATCAAATACACACAGCCTCATCAATCTGCTATCAGGTTTTGCAGAGAGCCATGCTGATGAGATTCTTGGCTATGCATCACGCTCAGGCATGGAAGGGCTTGCAGGGAAGTATGAAAAGAGCCTGGATGAGAGGGAGAGAAGCTATATCCTCTACTATATCCTGAAGGATTATGAGACAAAGAACAGGGAGGTGCTCCAGCGCAGGATCGCATGGGAGGAATCCCGTGGGATATACAGGCACTACAACAGAAAGCTCCTTGATATATCAACGCAGATCATAGACATCGGGAAGCTTTCAGGAACTGCTGCTGGGGTGAATGCCGGGATGGGGCTTCCTGCTGAGCTGGATCCGGATGCTGTGATTGTGAATATTGACTATCCGCTCGGACGCACAGCCTATTTTGTCCTGAGCAAGCTCAGTGAGCACTTAAAGCATATTGCCGGCATATATGTCATAGGAAAGGCAGCATCGCTGTTTGCCGGCAGAGGTGATATTGTCATACCTACAACGATATATGACCAGCAGACATGCACTCTCTACCATATAGACAATGTGTTTGATGCGAAGAGCCTAGCAGACTGCTTCATATCTGATTCCCATGGCATATATGACAGGCAGAAGGCTGTCACGGTGCTCGGTACATTCATACAGAACCAGCAGCTTCTCGATGCATTCCAGAATGAGAAGATCATGGATATAGAGATGGAGGCCGGACCGTATCTGTCTGCCTACTATGAGATATCAAACCCGAACAGGTATCCTGAGAATTCAACTGTTGTGTTCGGACGTGAAGGAATAGAGCTTGGGATCATCCATTACGTATCAGATAATCCGAATAGCCATAGGAAGCTTGATGAGGCACTTGCCTGGGATGGCATTGATGCGACATATGCAGCTTCCTCTGCTGTTCTCAACCGGATCCTGAAAGGAGTCTGCAGATGAAGGGTCATAGAAAGAATGAAGGGCTGATTGCGTCTCTGTTTCTTCTTCCGGCAGCGGCTGTCCTTATCGTATTCAAATACTGGCCGCTTCTGTATAATTTCAGGCTGTCAATGACATCCTGGAATCTGTTCACGGCTCCGAAGAGCGTTGGACTTGCCAATTTCAGGGCAATCTTCAGTTCAGAGAAGTTCTATCAGATTCTTGGGAACACACTGAAGTTCACTGTGTGGTCTACGCTCTTATCTGTTGCACTCGGATTCCTTGTATCCGTAGCTCTCTATGGCAGGAAGGGGCCAGGCCCGAAGATACTGAAGACGCTGTTCTTCATTCCTAACATAACCACAGCCAGCGCAGTTGCTCTCTTATGGAAATGGATCTTTGATTTTGACTATGGGCTCTCCGGACAGCTCTTTGCCCTGTTCGGAGCAAAGAGCCCAAGATGGCTTCTGGAGCCTAAGCTGGCGCTCTGGATCGTGATCTCGCTCTCTGTGTGGCGCAGTGTCGGCTATGTGATGCTGATCTATTCGAGCGGGCTTTCTGGGATAAGCACTGATATCTATGAGGCAGCAGAGATCGACGGAGCCTCAAGATCACGTGTCATGTTCAGCATTACGCTGCCGCTTCTGAGGCCTACTACATACTTCCTGCTTACAACGACCTTCATACAGGCAATGCAGGTATTCGATATTGTCTCAGTGATGACAAACGGCGGTCCTTATGGATCCACGAATGTGCTCAACCTCTATATCTATCAGATGGCATTCGCACAGAATAAGGCGGGATATGCTGCGGCTCTCTCTGTGATCCTGTTCTTCATACTGCTTATCTCTGTCGCTCTTCAGAGGATGGCTACATCAAAGAAGGAGGAAGAGATCTATGGTTAAGCACAGAATATCATTTCTGACAGTCATCAAGGATGTCTTCCTTGCAGTCATGGTGGTTCTTGTTACTGTTCCGTTTCTCTGGATGATAATGACGTCGCTTCAGCCTGATACAGCGCATGTCCTTGCAAAGCCTGTGCGCTTTCCGTTCCCTCCGGCTTTCTCGAATTACATAAAAGCCTGGAATGCTGAGCCATTTGATATCTATACGATGAACTCCCTGCTTATTGCTGTCTCTGCGACAGTGCTGCAGATAATTACGGCAATCCTTGCTGCATATGCATTCGCAGCTCTCCGCTTTAAAGGGAAGAATGCAGTGTTCATGCTGCTGCTTGCTGTGCTTATGATGCCTACCCAGGTAGGGATAGTGCCTATGTATATGACTATATCAAAACTGGGATGGCTCGATACATATAAAGCTCTGATAATCCCGTTTGCTGCTGATGCATATGGAATCTTCCATATAAGGCAGAGCTTCATGTCTGTCCCCAAGGATTTTGCGGAGGCTGCTAAGATTGAAGGGGCAGGGCATCTCAGGATTGCATTCCAGGTGTATGGCCGCCTCTCAGTCCCATCTGTGATTGCATATGCGATAATGGCATTCAAATGGAGATGGAATGACTACTTCTGGGTGCTGATCATGACAAGCAGCACTGTTAAGCGCACGCTTCCTGTCGGCATAGTGATGATGAAGGAGGTCGCAGATGGAGGAACGCAGTGGCATATCCTTATGGCTGCTACTCTCATTGTCCTTGCTCCGATGATCGTGCTTTATCTCGCGCTGCAGAAGTATTTTACGAATGATTATTTAAAGGGCGGCCTCAAAGGCTGATCCCTTAAGGAGTAGAAATGAAGAAACTGATCTCTTTTTTCCTGATCGTGGCTATTGTGATTAGCGGTGTTGCTGCTAATGGAAGCAAGGAAGCTGTTCAGGCCGGCCCTGTATCAATCGAGCTCTGGAGCTCCCTCACAGGTTCCAAGGCAAAGACCTTCGACAAGCAGGTCGCAGCTTTCAATGAAATGCAGAGCGATGTCGTTGTCAATGTCATCCACCAGGGCGGATATGATATGCTCAGGCAGAAGGTCGCTGCTGCAGCTAATGCAAAGAACCTTCCGACTCTCCTCATCTGCGACTATCTTGATGTGGCATACTATGCTCAGCTCGGTGTTCTTGAGGATGTGTCAAATGTGCTTTCTGCGGATGTCATTTCTGATTACTATCCTGGGATGCTTGCTGATCTCACTGTCAATGGCACTCTCTATGGAATCCCATACAACAGAAGCACTCAGGGCTTCTATGTCAATAATGATCTGCTGCGCAAGGCTGGGATCGACCACGTTGCAAGGACCTGGGATGAGTTTGCTGAGCAGTGCAGGCAGATGAAGAGCCTTGGCGATGATTACTACCTTGGCTATGCATTCTTCCATCAGTTCCTCTTTGATGGCATTGCATACACATGGGGTGCTGATATAGCAACAGCAGATGGCACGGTTGAGTTCCTGCAGCCGGAGCTGATTGAGATGTTTGAGTATTTCCAGGATCTCTATAAGGAAGGCTACCTGCTGATGCAGCCTGTTCTCAGTGGCGGATTCGAGGAGCAGAATGGTGCATTCTTCGAAGGCAAGGTCGCAACTGTATTCCAGACAACATCATTCACATCAAGCGCAAAGAACCTGCTTAACTGTGACTGGTCCTATGAATACACACCTGCAGGCAAGGGCGGCAATGCTGTGACAATCGGAGGAGGCAACTTCACAATCTGCTCAAGTGCTACTGCATCTCAGCGCGAGGCTGCTGAGAAGTTCCTGAATTACATGGCATCTGATGATGTTGTTGCAGAGTTCTTCATGGAGACAGGAAACCTCCCGGTCAAGAAGAGCGTTCTTAAGATGGACAGCGTCGTTAAGTTCCTTGAGGAGAATCCTGCATACAGGACAATCGTGTCACAGCTTGATTATGGCAGACCAGCTCCAAGCACAACAAAGAACATAAGGAATGTATACAGCAGAGTTAATGATATGATCAGCAGGATAATCCTTAACGGTGAGGATGCAAGGACTGTACTTGGCGAATACCAGAAGGAATTCCAGGATGAGTTCGATTCAATGAAGGCTGATGGCACATTCATCTACTGATTGAACGGAGGCTGGAATGAGGATAGCAGAATTCAGTGCAGAGCTGCTTTATAAGCAGAAAGGGGAAGATCAGTCAGCTGATTTCTTCTATAAGGCTGTGGAGATACCTCTCTGCATGAAGTCGCTTACTGTGACTGTTACGACGCATTCCAGCTCATATGCGCAGATTCCGTTTGCGCTTTTCTCTCCTGATTCTGAGATCCGGATCCTGAAGACTTCGGAAGGAGGATCAGGGGATTACTCAGCCTCGTGCACGATTGGAGAGAGAGCATCCGATAGGGGAGGGCTATCTGGTCCGATAGGAAGCGGCACCTGGCGCCTTATCCTTCAGAAGCGCAGGTTCTCTGAGGATATACTGGCAGATGTTGTGATAGAAGGAGATCCGGTTGCTGCATCATCTGAGCCATTTGTTCAGAAGACAGATGATAAGGCTGCCCCGAGAGCAGGAGCCGGCTGGTACCGGGGAGAGCTCCATGTCCACTCGGACCATAGCACAGGCAGGGATACGATTCCGGACATAATCCGGGTAGCAGAAAAGGCTGGCCTTGATTTCATTGCCATAACAGACCACTTCACGATCAGCCACTGGGAAGAGGAGAGAGCTCTTGCTGACTCCCCGGTGCTGATTATCCAGTCAATGGAGCTTTCTGGAAACAGAGGCCATGCGAATCTTCATGGGATAAGGACTATGAAGAACCCGTATGTTGATGATGATGGCACTCTGGCATCATTCTTCGGTGTGGATAAGCTTCCGGATATGAGCGATGTTGCTGACTCTGTGCATTCTGAATCAGGGCTTTTCTGCATCAATCATCCAGATAGCAATATCGCAAGTGCCTGGAGATACCATGAATTCCCTGTCCGTAAAGCAGATCTCATCGAGGTCTGGTGTACTTCAGAGGGTGGATTCTCAATGAGATATCCTGCAATCTGGGACCAGTATCTGATGCAGGGCATCCATCTGACCGGTGTATGCAGCAGCGATAGCCATAAGGCAGAGGACCATCCATTCTGGAGTCTTGGCAGAATCATGACGCATGTATATGCTGATGAACTCTCAGAGAAAGGCATAATAGACGGGCTCAGAAGGGGCAATGCATTCATGGCAAAAGGGGATTCCTTGCTTGATTTCCATGCATCGGACTCCGGCCACACTGTCAATATGGGTGAGTCAGTCATGGATCTGGAGAATGCGGTATTCCATGTCAGGCTGATGAATCATCCTGCAGGTAATCTCTTCATCTATCTTACAGGACAGCTTCATGACATAGTCCGTTTCAGTGAGGATGATGAGGATTATGCATTCTCAGTTTCCCCTGGCTGTGTAGGATCCGGGGAATGCCAGTACATAAGGCTTGAATTCTATGATGAGCTCGCATCTCCGCGGTTCTGGGGAGATACACCTAGATCCCAGGATGCGCTGAGGCTTATGTCAAATCCGATTTACTTTTCAAAGGAGTGATTATGAATAGCATTGTCAATGTTGCTGTGTTCTGCGGATCTGCTTCTGGAAATGATCCAATATACAGCGAGAAGGCTGCAGAGCTTGCCCATAGGCTTTCAGCAGAAGGCTGCAATCTTGTCTACGGCGGTGGCAGCCGGGGAATCATGGGGACTTTTGCGAAAGTCATGAAGGCTGATGGCTCAAGGGTCATCGGAGTATCCCCGAGAAGATTCGAGAAGTCCAATACAGCCCATCCTGTTGAAAACGACGAATACTATGTTGTTGATACCATGCAGGAGAGGAAGGCTATGATGTATGACAGGTCAGATGCCTTCATCATCTTCCCAGGCGGCACAGGAACGCTTGATGAGATGGCAGAGATAATAACGCTTAAGACTCTGGGATTCCATGGAAAGCCGATTGTCATACTGAACCTTGATGGTTTCTATGATGGCCTTATGATGCTCCTTGAGAGGATGGAGAGAGAGGGCTTCTGGAAGGACCGTGGGTATTTCACAGTTGTCAGCACAGTTGATGAGGTCATTGGATTCCTCTCCAGTGCAGTCACTTTCCGGGGTGAATACGAGGCATAGTGCTCTTATTTCTGCGGGATCCTGTATATTCTCTGATCCCTCATGCTTACGACGAATTCCGTATAATCTGCATTGAATACGGATCTGCAGTACTCTACAGGTCCGCTTTTCATGATTGCAACAGCCTTGAACAGAAGATGCGCGGAGTGCTTCTCTGCGTTCAGCATGCTGCATATGCCATCATCCGGGGTGCATGCAGTTATTGTGCACGGCGTATCCTCGATATCCTCCATCATTATCTCTCTGTACAGCTTGTAGAATGAGATGTTCTCAAGGTCATATCCTGTCATCTTATCGCCAAGGGCTTTAGGTACATATGCATCCATGAGGACGATAGGAGTCTTTCCGATGAATCGGAGCCGCCTGAAATGGTAGACCTGGTCGTCAGGCTTCAGATACAGCTTCTCTGCAATCTCATCTCCAGCTGTGATAAGCTCTGTGGACAGTACTTTCGTTGTTATTATGTATCCCTGCTCAGCCATGATCTGGACAAAGCCCTTCTGCCTCTCCCCATGCTTGAGCTTCTTGCTCTTCACGAATGTCCCGCGTCCCTGGAGCTTCAGGATCATCCCTTCCTTCTCTAGGTCCTCAAGGGCATGCCTCGTGGTGATCCTGCTTACCGAATATGCCTTGCATAGTTCAGCCTCTGTCGGCAGAAGCATATTCTCCTGCCATATGCCAGTGGTTATCTTCTGCTTCATATCAGTATACATTTCCCTGTATTTTGGCTCCATATGCACCCTCTATTACATGTTGTAATATAGTTGTAATATTCTATAGTGATTGAACTGAAAAGTAAATGAAAAAGAACAGAGGCTCCCGAAGAGCCTCTGCGTATTCTGAGAATATAGCCCAGTCAGCCTTATATTATGCAGCAGCAGAATCTGAGCATCATGAGGGTAAGGCAGAAATTGAGGATTCCGCTTCCTACGCTAGGCTTGTAGTTCCTTGCTGAGTATTCCCTGTAGTAGTTCGTGCTGTTTCCCATCCTGCTTCTGAATGTCTGGTACTGTATGTTGTCAGGCTCCATCTGTATTGCCATGTCAATATCGCTTTTTGCACCAGCGCTGTCTGAGGAATATGCCTTTGCCACTGCTGATAGGTAGTACCATCTTCCGTTTCTCTTATTAAGCGGGACTCCTTCAAGCGCAGTCAGTGCCTCACGGTATCTTCTTGCATTTATGTAGCTGACAGCTGCCTGAAGCTCAATCGGCTCCTCATAGCCTGAGCTGCTCTGTCCTCTGTAGCTGCTATCCTGGTAGCCGTAGCTCTTCCTGTTCATTATAGCATCATATGCAGCATTGATCTTCTGCATCTGCTCTGCGGCTTTCGGATCATTTCCTGTTACATCTGGATGGTATTTCTTCGCAAGGCTCTTATATGCCTTCTTCACTTCTTCGTCGCTTGCACCTGGAGTGAGGCCTAGGATCTCATATGGATCGTTCATTTATTCTTCTCCTTGCGGAATTTTGACCAGATTCCACTGTAGATGATATTCCTAAGAACCGGAACGCACTCATCGAGCGGAAGCCGTTCAAAAGACTCTGATGCGCTTGCTGCTGCAGAGAGGAGCATCTCCTCTGCTTCCTTCTCTGTCATTGATTCAGGATATGGATTGAAGACACCATTCCTTGCGTCCTTCTTCCTGTCATCCCAGCCATCAATAAGGTATATGAAGCGGCCAAGTGCGCAGCCAAGTGCCCGCAGGTCCTCAGCGAAATGCTCCTTCTCATCCTTCACGAAGATCTCTCCAAGGAGCTGTCCGAATAGCAGTGAGAGATATTCCGGATCCCTGTTGCCCTTCTTCTCCTCATCATGTATCTGTGAGAGCTTCTCCCTTACTGCTCTGCTCTGTCTTTCATATTCAGTCTCAAGGCTGCTGATCATGCCTTTGAGCTTTCCGGCCTTCGCTCTGTCCTTATTCTCATCCTGGATGTTGTCCAGAAGGGAGTAGTAATAGAGAAGCATCTGCATATCTGCTGCATAGGCTGTGGACTCTGTCACTATGTATCTATGGGGTTTAACAGGCCTGACCCTGCATCTCTCCTCTCCCTCTGTCTTCTTCTCATCAGAGAGATCAGATAGGAGCATCTCGAGGAATACCATGTCAAATGACAGGGATGACGTGCCTTTTGAGCCGTACTTCCTGTTCAGTTCATGGCAGAGACCGCAGTAATAA
>CAKQTF010000018.1 GCA_934276695.1 uncultured Spirochaetales bacterium | reverse complement strand
TCTTAAGGCGGTTGGAAAGACAGGGATGCCGGTGCTTCTGAAGAGAGGTCTTTCTGCTACCATTGAGGAGTGGCTTATGGCTGCTGAGTATCTCATAGCAAACGGAACAGATCAGATTGTGCTATGCGAGCGAGGCATAAGGACATTCGAAAGAGCCACTAGGAATACTCTTGACTGTTCTGCGATTCCTGTTGTGCAGAAGCTGTCTCATCTGCCTGTGATAGGAGATCCATCCCATGCGACAGGAATCAGGGATATGGTAAGCCCGATGGCGCTGTCTCTGATTGCAGGAGGAGCCAGCGGGATTATTGTTGAAGTCCATAATAATCCTGATAAGGCATTCTCAGATGGTCCACAGTCTCTCTATCCTTCCCAGTTTGAGAAGCTTATGAGGGATATTGAGGCTCTGTGTCCGGTTGTAGGCAAGAGCCTCGAGCGGGTTCCTAGGCTGATTCCTCAGACAATGAAGGACGAGAGCGCAGGGGATGAGCATCTGAGTAACCCGGAGGAGCTTGTTGTTGCTTTCCAGGGTGAGAGGGGTGCATTCTCAGAGCTTGCTATCAGGAGGAGCTTTGACGAGAGTGCGAAGGTGCTTTCATGCCATTCGTTCAAGGATACATTTGATGCTGTATCATCGGGAAAGGCACAGTATGGTGTCCTCCCTGTGGAGAATACGCTTGGCGGAACAATCTTCGATACTCTTGACCTGCTTAATATACATCCGGAGCTTACTGTGGTCGGTGAGCAGCAGATCAGGGTTATCCATAATCTAATAGTCAATCCTGGAACAAAGCTTGAGGATATCCGCAAGGTCTACTCACATCCGCAGGGACTTGCCCAGTGCAGGGAATTCCTTTCCAAGGAGCTTCCATGGGCTGAGGCTATTCCATTCTTCGATACAGCAGGTGCTGTCTCATTCGTGAAAGAGCAGCATGATAAAAGCATAGCTGCCATTGCAGGGGCTCCTGCTGCTGTATATAACAGCATGGAGATCCTCAGACAGGGGATTGAGACCAACCCTTCAAATTATACGCGTTTCTATGTAATCACAAGAGAAGAGAACTCTGCATCATATAAGAGCTCTGCGGCTGTTGATAAGGCTGCGCTCTCATTCTCTGTATCCGATGAGCCAGGTGCTCTTATGAAGGTCCTTGAGATCCTGTACCATAATAATCTCAATATGCAGAAGCTTGAATCTAGACCTATTCCTGGTAAGCCATGGGAGTATAATTTCTTCGTTGAGGTCAGGATTCTTGATATTGCTGACTTTGAGAAGGCAAAAGCCGAAGTGAAGGCTGCTGCTGCCTCATTCCGGGTGCTTGGAACATTCAAGACAGTGCTATGATCGCGAAGAACTATGAAGATGTGATGCTTATCATTGGAGTCCTCTCAACAAGAGGATTCCCTGATTCTCTGAAGAGTAGGCTTGAAGCGGAATTCGGGCCTATTGCTGAGATCTCAGAGCCCTTCCCATTCTCTTTCACGGATTACTATGTACCGGAGATGGGGGACGGGATAATGAGATTCTTCATCCGGTTTTCAGATCTTATCCAGCCTGACCTGCTTGCATCGGTGAAGGAGATCACTAATACCATTGAGTCATCATATATGGAAGAAGGCGGCCGTAAGATCAATCTTGATCCCGGGACTCTCAGTGATGCCAGTCTCATTCTTGCCACTACTAAGAACAGAAGCCACAGGATTGCAATCGGACGGAATCTCTTTGCTGAAGTCACTCTGATATACCAGAATCATAGCTACATCAGCTTTCCATGGACTTATGCTGACTACAGGTCAGAGAAGGTTCAGAAGATTCTTCTGTCATATCGGTCGGAGCTTCTTGCTATCAGGCGGAAAGCGGCAAAAACTGAGTCATAAGCAGATATATAGAGTATGATGGTATTCCTCGTACTCATATTGCTGCTGTCTTCATGCTCTTTCAGTCTCCCGACTTCTGTCACGGTGAACCTTTCAGATCAGCATCCATGGGAAGGCATTCAGGGCTATGACATGTATTACACGCTTAAGTACTTTGACGGGGATCGCATTGTCTCAGTCAACCTTGAGCCTGGAGTCAGAAAAGTCCGGATCAGAATCAAGGATGGAGGCCTGAGGCCGATAGTTGCTGTGCCAATTGGCAGGCTATCGCCGATTGGAGGCTATTATTATCCAGGAAGGGGCGATGAAGTCAATCTATATAGGGAAAACGGGGTGTTTGCAGATCTCCTGCTTAATGCCTCTGAGTATATGCCCGAGGCAGTGAATCGCCTGAGCTATAGCATGGTAATGCAGAATGAGGACCTGGAGGTGATCAATCAGGAGAAATTCCTCAATGATCTATTTGCTGATAGCCTATCTGATGGGTCTTTCTCTAATACAAAGCTGTACAGCATCACTCTTGATATCATTCCTTCAGGATACTGGTATAGGGATAATCCGAGGTCTGACAATCTGTTCGTCAGGGAGAGCGGCGATCCGGTTTCCATGAAACTTTTCCCAGGTGCATATTACTGGGCGAATTTTGACAGGAATGTCATGTTCTCTCTTATCATAACAGAGAAAGGGGAAGCCTATACAGGCTTGGTAAAGCTCCCCAAATGGTATTGAATGATAATGTTTATAAATCTATCATTGTATGTATGGAATCACTAAGAGAATTGTACAGGATTGGATATGGTCCATCCTCTTCACACACAATGGGACCGCGTGCTGCATCAGAGAGGTTTTTAGCAGAGCATAAGGAAGCAAAGAAAGTCACAGCTGAGCTTTATGGCTCACTTGCTGCTACGGGAAAGGGCCATCTGACGGATAAGGCCATCAGAGAGGTGTTCACATCAGCTGGAATTGATATAGATATTGTCTGGTATCCAGACCGCTTCAAGCCTTTTCACCCTAATGCGCTCACACTTATAGAGGAAGAGCCTAATGCTGTCTCAGACACATATTATTCGGTAGGCGGAGGAAAGATTGTCAAGGAAGGTGAGACCTGCAATGCTGATTCTGATGTATACCCGAATGAGATTGTTGGTACTATGGATAAGCTTCTTAAGTACTGTGATTCAGAAGGGCTGCAGATATGGGAAGCCGCTATAAGATTTGAGGGCGAACCCATTATAAGATATATGGAAGAGATCTGGCAGGTCATGGAAGCTGCAATCAAGAGGGGGCTTGAAAGCGAGGGAGTGCTTCCTGGCGGGCTTAAGCTGCAGAGAAAGGCATGTATGGCACATGCGAAGTCCATGGATTTCGCAGGAGCACTCGGAAACACATCGATTGCACTGTCCTATGCTCTCTCTGTATCAGAGGAGAATGCCGGAGGCGGAAGGATTGTCACTGCACCTACATGCGGAAGCTGCGGTGTCCTTCCTGGTGTCCTCTATTATCTTAAGAGGGAGTATAAGATTCCTGATGTGAGGATAGAGAGAGCTCTGCTGACTGCAGGGCTTGTTGGTAATATCGTGAAGACAAACGGGTCAATAAGTGGTGCGGAAGTCGGCTGTCAGGGGGAAGTCGGAGTTGCATGCGCTATGGCCGGTGCGGCAGCAGCACAGCTGCTTGGTGGTACGATTTACCAGATTGAATATGCAGCAGAGATGGGACTTGAGCATCATCTTGGCCTTACATGTGATCCTCTGATGGGGCTTGTCCAGATTCCTTGTATTGAGCGTAATGCAATGGCCTCAATGAGAGCTCTTGATCATGCGTCATTTGCTCTTATGGGTGATGGAAGGCATAAGATATCATTTGATGATGTCGTGGAGGTCATGATGGAGACAGGCCATGCGCTTCCAAGCCTTTACAGAGAGACGAGCATGGGCGGACTCGCTAGAATACATGAAATGTGATTCATTGTGATCAATATAATTAAAACAAGAGGCAAGCTGAAGTGCTTGCCTCTTATTCTTTCCTGGCCTATAGCCTATTTTACAACGATATTCACCAGCTTTCCTGGAACGACAATCTCCTTTATGATTGTCTTTCCGTCTGTCCAGGTCTTTATCTTCTCATCTGCTTTCGCCTTCTCGAGCATCTCATCCTTTGATGCACCATGAGGCATTATGAGCTTGCTCCTGAGCTTTCCGTTTATCTGGACTACAATCTCAATCTCATCATCCTTGCATTTCTCAGCATCATACTCAGGCCACTTCACCAGAGCGACTGAAGGTTCATGCCCAAGCATTGACCATAGCTCTTCAGCCAGATGCGGTGTATATGGAGAGAGCAGCAATGTGAGAGTCTCAAGTGCCTTCTTCGGTATTACATCAAGCTTATTGAGCTCATTTACGAATACCATCATCTGTGATATTGCTGTATTGAAGCTGAGAGATGCTGTATCCTCGCTTACTTTCTTGATTGTCTTGTTCATGAGCTTATCAAGATCCCTGCTGAGCTCAGTATCCTCTATCTTCTTCTCTGTTGCGATTCTCCATGTTCTATCAAGGAATCTGTAGACACCTATGAACCCGTTTGTTGCCCATGGCTTTGATTCTCTCAGAGGACCCATGAACATCTCATACATCCTGACAGAGTCAGCTCCGTAATCCCTGATGAAATCATCCGGGTTGATTACGTTCTTGAGACTCTTCGACATCTTTGCGATTACCTGTGTAAGCTCTTCTCCAGTCTCCTTGTCAAAGTACTTCCCATCCTTTTCCTCTACAAGATCGGTCGGAACAAGGGATTTATTGGCTTTCTGATAAGCGAAGGAAGTGATCATGCCCTGGTTGACAAGCTTCTGGAAAGGCTCCTTCGTTGAAACAAGCCCAAGATCATATAGAACCTTATGCCAGAACCTTGAATACAGAAGATGGAGCACAGCATGCTCAGCTCCGCCGATATACAGATCCACAGGCATCCAGTATTTCTCCTTCTCAGGATCAACAAATGCCTTGCTGTTCTTCGGGTCGATATATCTTAGGTAGTACCAGCATGAGCCAGCCCACTGAGGCATTGTATTGGTCTCTCTTTTTGCATCTCCGCCGCACTCTGGGCATTTGCAGTTCACCCATTCGCTCACATTCACAAGAGGTGATTCCCCTGTGCCTGATGGCTCGTATTTCTGTACCTGCGGAAGTGTGAGCGGAAGCTCATCCTCCGGCACCAGCACTGTTCCGCACTTCGGGCAGTGGATCAGTGGAATAGGCTCACCCCAATAGCGCTGGCGTGAGAATACCCAGTCCCTGAGCTTATAGTTGACTGCTTTGTGCCCGCAGCCTTTCTCTTCCAGGAACTCGAGCATCTTTGCTATTGCATCTGCCTTATTGAGGCCATTAAGCCACTCTGAATTGACATGCTCGCCATCTTCTGTCCAGGCCTCTTCCTGTACATCTACCTTGCTCTTAAGCACTTCAATGATAGGCAGATTGAATTTCTTTGCGAATTCCCAGTCTCTTTCATCGTGTGCAGGAACAGCCATTATCGCTCCTGTGCCATAAGAGATGAGCACATAGTCTGCAATCCAGATAGGAATCCTTTTCCCATTCACTGGATTTATTGCATAGGAGCCTGAGAAGACGCCAGTCTTGTCTTTTGCAAGATCTGTCCTTTCAAGGTCACTCTTATGCTTTGTCTCATCAAGGTACTTCTCAACAGCAGCTTTCTGTTCTGGTGTTGTGAGCTTGCCTACAAGAGGATGCTCCGGAGCGATTACCATATATGTTGCACCGAACAGCGTGTCGCATCTTGTTGTATATACTTCAAGCTTCTCATCGCTGTTCTCCAGCTGGAAGAACACTGCTGCGCCTTCGCTCCGTCCGATCCAGTTGCGCTGCATTGCCTTCACTGACTCAGGCCAGTCAAGTGTATCCAGATCCTCAAGAAGCTTATCTGCATATGCTGTGATCTTCAGGATCCACTGCCTGATGTTCTTCTTCTCGACCTTTGCGCCGCACCTTTCGCAGTGGCCTTCCTTGACTTCTTCATTCGCAAGTCCTGTTTTGCAGTCAGGACACCAGTTTATAGGTGTAGATGCTTCATAGGCCAGCCCTTTTTTATAGAGCTGCTCAAAAATCCACTGAGTCCAGTGATAGTAATCTTCATTGCATGTGCTTATCTCCCTGTCCCAGTCATAGGAGAATCCGAGGCTTTTTATCTGCCGCCTGAAATTATCGATATTCTTATTGGTTGTCACATATGGATGTGTACCAGTCTTTATTGCATAGTTCTCAGCAGGAAGGCCGAATGAGTCGAATCCCATTGGATGGAGGACATTATAGCCATTCATTCTCAGATACCTGGAATAGATATCTGTTGCTGTATAACCCTCGGGATGCCCGACATGGAGGCCGGCTCCTGATGGGTATGGGAACATATCAAGGACATACATCCTCTTATCTTTCGGATAAGAAGGGGCTTCTTCTGCTCTGAAGGTCTTGTTCTCTTCCCAGTATTTCTGCCATTTAGGCTCGATTTCATTGAAAGGATATTTGCTCATATAACCTATTTTACCACTAAGAATGGAAAATTCCTATAATCGCACACTGCAGTCAGAAGAGTATTGATAATACAGAGATGACAACTGATAGGATGATAGCTATAGGATACAGCCTGCCTGCTGTCCTCCGTATTCTTGATGCCAGAAATCCGCAGAATGGGTACATTGGGAATACTGTATCAAGAAGGAACAGCGGAATGCCGAATGCGAGGTATTCATATCTGCCATGCATTACCAGAAGCATTGCAGCTTCTGCTATTACCCCTGATATTGCACTCATTCCGAGCACTCTTTCCTTTTTCCCCAGTGACCAGCTGTCTCCTCTGGGGTAAATCCCGCCTGGGGATGGAAAATAGAATGGAAGCGCTAATGATAGCAATGATGATATCCATGATGAGTCCCATGGTAGGAATAGCGGCTCAGTTCCCATCAGGCGCATTGATAAAGCTTCTGTGGCTATGCGGGACGATAGCGCAATTGCCGGTGTAAGCAGCATAAGTGCTGATATCCTATTGAATTTAAGAGCCATCAGGACGTAGAGCAGTGTATTGATAAGCACTGTGCATATGAATGATGCTATCTGCTTTCCCCGGCCTGCATACAGCGATCTGCTGCTTTTCACTGAATGCATGCTCTTATGCCACATGAAATATCCCATGTCAAAGAAGCGGGATGAGTGGCGGTATACTCTGAATATGTTCCATCTGAATACTGAGATTTCCTCGTGTAAGGACATTATGCTGAATCCTTCCCGTGAGGAGAAGTTCTTGAATGAGGAAGGATTATCACCTTCAATGCATAACAGAATCTCGTCTGCATGCACGTTGTCTTCTAGGAATTCAATTGCCTTATCTGCAAGCATCCGGCTGATTCCTCTGCCTCTAGCTTCTTCTGCTACATACAGCCATCCGATATATCCGACTCTGACAGTGGCTTCATATATATCGAGATTGATTCCGCCAAGTATTGCACCGTCTTCCACTGCAACTAGAGTGGAATCCGGATAAAGATAGAAGATGGAGTAGTATGATGAAGGAAAGGATGCTCTCATTATAGCATCCGCTTTTTCTATCTCATCCTCTCTTATTGTTCTTACTTCTATCATGTCAGCCTTGGATGATTATCGCATATGAAGCATTTTAAAGCAAAACTGCCAGCCTGTGATTCTTCCATGCTGGAGTCAGCGCAGGAATTATGATGCCTGTGCTATTTGTTTTTTTCACCTTATTAAGGCTATAATGCTATCATGGCGAATTATGATGATAGTGCGATAAAATCTTTATCTTCCATAGAGCATATAAGGACCCGTCCTGGAATGTACATCGGGCGGCTGGGAAACGGAAGCCATCCTGATGATGGAATCTATATTCTGCTCAAGGAAGTCATTGATAATGCAATTGATGAGTTCATGGCTGGTTATGGAAGCAGGATAAACGTTACCATACTGAATAATCAGGTGACAGTGAGGGATTTCGGCCGTGGAATACCGCTTAATAAGGTTGTTGAATGTGTGTCTGTCATAAATACCGGTGCAAAGTATGATAATGAGGTATTCAAATACTCAGTAGGCCTCAATGGCGTCGGAACCAAGGCTGTTAATGCTCTTTCCAAGCATTTCCTTGTTAAGAGCTTCAGGGATGGCGAATATGCATCTGCTGAATTTGAATGTGGGAAGCTGATCAGGAAAAGCAAGGGCAAGTCATCGGAGCACAATGGCACATATGTGGAATTCACACCTGATGACTCAGATAGCATTTTCCCGAATTATGATTATAATCTGGATTTCGTTGAGACCAGGCTCTGGAATTATGCATATCTGAATAAGGGACTGACGATAGACTTCAACAAGAAGATCATAAAGAGCCCTAACGGACTGATGGATCTTGTCCATAAGATCCTTGGAGAGGATGGGCTGTATCCTCTGATCCAGTTCAAGAATGAGCATCTTGAATTTGCATTCACCCATACAAATGGCTATGGTGAAAGCTATCATAGCTATGTTAATGGACAGTATACGAGCGATGGCGGCACACATGAGGCAGCATTCAAGGAAGGTGTGCTGAAGGGAGTGAATGAATACTACAAGAAGACATGGGCAGCTCCTGAGATCAGGGATGGTATTGTCGCGACTGTTGCGATAAAGATCTCGAATCCTGTCTTTGAGAGCCAGACAAAGAACAAGCTTGGCAATACTGATGTCCGGAGCTGGATTGTGCAGGAAGTCAAGGAGGGTGTCATTGATGCCCTTATGAAGAATAAGGATATTGCGACAGGGCTGCAGGAGAAGATCCAGTCCAATGAGAAAGTCCATAAGGAAGAGGCTGCTGTCAGGAATGGCGCTAAGGAAAAGGCCAAGAGGGTTGCGATAAACATCCCTAAGCTCAAGGAATGCAAATACCATCTTAATAATGCACCGTCTTCCCATAAGGAGGATGGTGAGAACTCAATGCTCTTCCTCACAGAGGGAGATTCTGCAGCAGGTCCTATTGCAAAGGCAAGGGATTCAAACTATCAGGCAGTATTTGCCCTCAGAGGAAAGCCTAAGAATGTGCAGGGGCTGAACAGGACGGAGATCTACAAGAACGAGGAGCTGTACAATATCATGGTTGCTCTCGGGATTGAGGATGGAATGGAAGGCCTCAGGTATGGAAAAGTCGTGATTGCAACAGATGCCGATGTCGATGGCTTCCATATAAGAATACTCCTCATGACATATTTCTTCACATATTTTGAGGAGATAATAACAACCGGGCGCCTGTTCATCCTTGAGACTCCGCTTTTCCGTGTCCGCAATAAGAAGGAGACACTGTACTGCTACAGCGAGAAGGAGCGTGATGAGGCTGTCAGGAAGATCAAAGGTGCGGAGATAACACGGTTCAAGGGTCTTGGAGAGATAAGCGACAGCGAATTCGGTGCATTCATCGGAAAGGATATAAGGCTGGTGCCTGTCACGATAAACAGCATGAAGGAGATAAGGGAGGAGATGGTCTTTTATATGGGAGACAATACCCCGCAGCGAAAAGATTTCATAATGGAGAACTTGTTATAAATGGCACAGGCAGAAAAACTATACGAGAAATACTTCCTTGAATATGCATCCTATGTGATAAGGGACCGTGCTATTCCTGATCTGATTGATGGATTCAAGCCTGTGCAGCGGAGGATCCTCCATTCGATGATGCAGACAGATGATGGCCGCTTCAATAAGGTTGCAGGCGTTGTCGGACATGTGATGAAGTACCATCCTCATGGTGATGCTTCGATTTATGAGGCACTTGTCACACTGACTAATGCGGGTCTGTTCATCGAGGGACAGGGTAACTATGGAAACTTCCTCACAGGGGATGGTGCAGCAGCAGCAAGATATATCGAATGCCGCCTGAAGCCTTTTGCTAAGAAAGTCCTTTATAGCCCTGAGATAACTGAATATGTTGATTCATATGACGGCAGGAATCAGGAGCCGGTTGTCTTCCAGGCGAAGATCCCGGTTGTTGCAATCCAGGGAACAAGCGGCATTGCAGTCGGAATGGCAACAAAGATCCTTCCGCATAATATCCTTGAGGTGCTTGAGGCGGAGAAGAAAGCACTCAGAGGGGAGGTTGTTCCTGTATATCCTGATTTCCCAGGCGGCGGACTGATTGATGTATCTGAATATGATGACGGCCGTGGAAAGATCACAGTCAGGGCTAAGTTCAATACATCGGATCCTAAGAAGCTGATTATAGAAGAGCTCCCATTCGAAGTCACAAGCTCTGCACTGATTGAGTCGATAGAGAAGGCAAACAGGAACGGACAGCTGAAGATAGCATCGATAAATGACTATACATCCCAGAAGGCGAATATCGAGATAAACTGGCAGAGAGGCACATATACAGAGGATATGATTGATGTCCTTTATGCAACTACTGACTGCCAGAAGAAGATAAGCGTCAATCCCCTGGTTATTGTTGATAATCTTCCTAAGTCTGTTGGCATAACCGAGATGATCAGCTTCCATGCAGAGCATCTTGTTGAGGTCCTGCGGAAGGAGCTTAATATTGAGCTCGGGCATCTGTATGAGAAGCTCAGGGCACGGAAGATGGAGCGGATCTTCATAGAGGAGCGCATATACAAGAAGATTGAGAACAAGACCACACAGGAAGCTGTCAATAAGGCTGTGAGACAGGGCTTTCTTCCTTTCATGGCTGAGCTTGATAATACACCGCTTACTGATGATGATCTTGAATTCCTTCTGAAGATACCAATCCGCAGGATATCGCTATTTGATATTGATAAGAACAAGAAGGATATATCCGACATAGAGGCCAGCATGGAAAGCTGCAGATCAAAGCTTGATAACATAATTGACTATGCATCTGATTACATCACTGAGCTGGAAGGCCTTGTCGATAAGGAAGAAGCAAAGCGCAGGACAAAGATCACATCGATAGAGGCTGTCACAGCAAAGGATGTTGCTGTCAGGAATATGGATTTAAGATATGATCCTGATACCGGATACATGGGCACTGCGATTAAGACAGGGGAGCCTCTTCTGAAGGTTTCGACATTCGATAAGGTCTTCTATATGAAGAATAACGGTGAGTACCGTGTCGTGAATGCTGCGGATAAGATATTCATCGGCAAAGAAGGCATCTTCTATATCAATTACGGGGAGAAGGATCTTATCTCAAAGGAGATCTTCACTATTATCTACCGTGATAAGATAAATGATAAGAAGATCTATATGATAAAGCGTTTCCAGATATCTGCTTTCTCAAACGATAAGTCATATTTTGCTGTCACAGGGGATAAGGTGAAGATCATGAAGATGTCGCTTTATCCATATGCAAGGATATCCGTCAGATACAAGAGCGGACTTGGATATAAGATACTTGAAGAGGAATTCAAGTTCGCTGATTTCAGGATAACAAAGACTCCTGCCGGAAGGGGTAACCAGCTTGTGACAAAGGAGCTTGCAAGCCTTTCGATAAGACAGACAAAGGATACAAAGACAAGTGCGGAGTCAGAGCCGACACTGTTTGATGG